>JAAYCX010000015.1 GCA_012729555.1 Acidobacteriota bacterium | reverse complement strand
GCAACTTCCTGCCCAACTCGCTCGCCGGCCCCGGCCGGTGGAGCCTGGACATGGCGATGGGCAAATCGATCGAGTTCATGGAAGGGAAGAGGATCGACCTGCGCGTCGACGCGCAGAACATCTTCAATCACCCGACTCCGTCGAACAGCTCGATGCAGTGGAACGCCCGCTTCACCTCCATCGGCAACCCGGACTTCGGTCTCAACAGCATCAACCCGTTGGGTTACCTGTCGACCAAGGGCGGGCACCGGACGTTCCAGGCCAAGATCCGGATCAGCTTCTAGCTTTCGGGCTGAACTGAAAGTGTAAACCAGGGGGGCTTCATGCAGGCGCATGAAGCCCCCCTCCTACTTTTCAGGGCACGGTATCCGGTACTTCCCCATCTTCTCGCGCAGGGTCTTCCGGTGGATCCCCAGGTACCCGGCCGCCCGGGTGCGGTTCCCCCCGAAGCGATCGAGGGCGGCGAGGATCTCGCCCCGCTCCACCCGTGCCAGGCGGCCCTCCGGGGCGCCCGGTTCGGGGGTTTCCGGGGGGATGTCCGCCGGCTGCAGGGTCGCGGCGGGAGAGGCCTCCAGCGCGTGCTCGAGCAGGCGGATCAGTTCCCGCACATTGCCCGGCCAGGCGCGCCGCGCGAGCAGATCCAGGGCGGCGCTCGAAAGCGCGCGCGGTCCGCGCCCCTTTTCCCCGGACCGGGTGCGGAGGACGTAATCGGCCAGCGCGGGGATGTCCGCCGGGCGGTCGCGCAGCGGCGGCACCGCGATATGGACGCCCCGGAGCCTCTCGTGGAGCTCTCCGAGGAACGTTCCTTTCCTTACCGCCGGCTGGAGATCGCCCCGCGCGGAGGCGATGAGGCGCACATCGGCCCGGCCGACGCTCCCGGCGCCCGCGCGTTCGCCTTCCATGATGAAGCGCAGCAGGTTCCGCTGCAGCGCCAGGCCGAGACCGGTGATGCCGCCCAGGAAAAGGGTGCCCCCCTCGGCCAGCTCGACCCTTCCCGGGCCGCGTTCCCGCGCGGTGGAAAGGGTTCCGGCGCCGAACACTCCGCTTTCGAAGACGCCTTCCGCGGGTGCGGCGCAATCGACCTTGACGAAGCGGCGGCTGGAGCGGCGGCTCATGCGGTGGATGGTCCGGGCGACCACCTCCTTGCCGACTCCCGGCTCCCCCGTGATCAGCACCGCGGCGTCTCCCGCCGCCGCCTTCTGGATGAGGCGGATGACGGGGGCCATGGCCGGGGAACGCGCGATCAGGGCGGGCAGGGGCGGTTCGCGCTCGAGTTCCCGGCCGATGCAGGCGTCTTCCAGGGCCCGGCGGGAGGAGCGGACCGCCCGGTCCACCGCCGCCGTCACCGTCTCGGGGTCCAGGGGTTCCGGAAGGTAATCGAAGGCCCCCGCCTTGATGGCCGCGACCGCCGCGGGGAAGGACGGCTGCCCGGCGAGGACGATGACGGGGAGGCGGGGCGATTCCGTGCGCAGGTTCGCGAGCGTTTCGAGCCCCGCGGGGCCCGGGAGTCTCAGCCCGAGCAGGGCGGCGTCGAACGATTCCCGGCGCAGGCGGTCCAGGGCGCGGGCCGGGTCTTCGGCGGCCACGGCCCGGTACCCGGCGGCCTCGAGCGCCCTGCGGCAGAGGGTCGAGGCGGCGCCCGCGGCGCCGATGATGAGAACCTTCCCGCTGATGTCGGGCATCCGCTCTCCGCGATGAGGCGTTTCGCCGTGCTCTTTTTTCCGTTATCCTAACCCGTCCGGCGCATTCGTCAATCGCAAATCGTCAGCCGAGCAGCCTCGCGGGAGCCAGCGCCGGCGCGGCCGGGTGGGCGCTCCCCCCCTCGGCGATCCATTCCGCCGCCAGGCGGCCGATGACGGGGGCGCAGGTGATGCCGTGCCCGCCGAGCCCGGCGACCCAGAAGAGCCCCTCGAGGCGCGGATCGGCGCCGATGACGAAGAGGTCGTCAGGCACGAAGGTACGCATTCCCGCCCAGGAGCGGGCGATCCGGGCGTCCGCCAGCCCCGGGAGCCAGCGGGCGGCCTTGACCGCGGTCTTTTCCAGTTCGGCGGGATCGCTGACCTCCCCCTGTTCGGGCGCCACCTTCACCGCGTCGCACCCGCACAGAAGGAGCCCGCCGCTTTCCGGCCGGAAATAGAACTCCTCCCCCACGATCCAGACGACGGGCCAGTGGGGATCGACCTCCGGGAGGGGCGAGGTCACCATCAGGTGCCGGCGGTAGGGGGCGAACGGAAGCGCATAGGGGCCGAAGGTGTCCGCGGCCGCCGCCCACCCGCCGTTGGCGACCACGACCTTGTCCGCCTCGAGGAATCCCTCGCTGGTTTCCACTCCCGCGAGCCGGCCGTCCGCCACCCGCAGGCCCAGGAATTCACGCCCCAGGAGGAGTTCGGCCCCGTTGCGGGAGGCGCCGCGGAGGAAGCCCTGCAGGATGGCGTGCACGTCGAGCACCCCGTCGTCGGCCTTGTGGGTCACGTGCGTGAGCCCCGGTGCCAGGATGGGGATCCGGCCGTACATCACGGAGGGGTCGACCGGCGCCTGCCCGTTTTCGGGATTCGCTTCGCACCACGACCGGAGCGTCGCCGCGTGGTTCGGGCCGGCGGCCAGGTAGACCCCCACCTTTTCGACCAGCGGTTCGGTAGAAAAGCCCGCAGGCGGGTCGAGGTAAAACCGAGCGGAGGTGCAGGCGATCCGGTTCAGCAGCGGTGCGGGGATCATCGTGCGCAGGATGGCGGCGTTGCGGCCGGTCGACTGGGTCCCGGCGATCTTCTCCTTCTCGAGCAGGCGGATGTGGCGCCGGCCCCTCCGGGCCAGGAAGTAGGCGGTCGCGGCACCCGCCATGCCGGCTCCGATAATCACAATGCGGTCATTGCTCATCAGGGACTCCCACTGTCAGTTTTCCCGTCCGGCGCGACCGGCGCCGCCTATCCCGGAATCGGGCATAATACCACCGGCGGGGAAACGCGTAAACTCCGGGAATGAAACCTTCAGGCATTTCCGTGGCGGCCGGCATTCGGGCTGATACAATAGCGGTATGGATGTTCTGAAGGAGTTTCTGCGGCATTTCGGCATAGCGGGGGACGGGCGGCCGCGGCGGGTCCTGGGGGAGACGACCGCCGCCTTTGCCCGGCTCCCCTATGAAAACATCACCAAGATCCTCAAGCACGCCGCATGCGGGACTCCTGAAGAGGCGCGGCGCTCGCCTGCGGAGGTGCTGGCCGACCACCGGGCCTGGGGGGCCGGCGGCACCTGCTTCGCGCTGACGTCGACCCTTCTCCGCCTGGTGCGCGCCCTCGGCTGGCGGGCGGAGGCGATCCTGGCCGACCGTCCCTACGGACCCGACACCCACTGCGCCCTCGTCGTATGGATCGAAGGCGTGCCGCACCTGCTCGACCCGGGGTACCTGATCGTCGATCCCCTCCCGCTCGAGCCGGGCGGGGACCGCGCTTTCACGACGGGGAGGGGGCGCCTGGTCCTCTCGCCCGACCCCGCGGGGGAGCGGATCGGACTCGGCACGATCCGGGGCGGCACGCGGACCCATCGGCTGACGTACAAGCGCGTGCCCGTGGACCGCGCGCGGTTTCACCGGGCCTGGGACGCCTCCTTCGGATGGGAGATGATGCGCTACCCCCTGCTCGTTCGCGCGACGGAGTCCGGGCATGTCTACGTGCGCGGGTCGATGCTGCAGGTCACCCGCGGCGAAGCGACCGAGCGCAGCCGCGTGCCGGAGGGGGAGTGGGCCGCCCGCGTCGCCGCGGAGTTCCGGATGGCGCCGGCGCTGCTTGCCCGCGCGCTTTCCATTCTCGGGGAACGGGGGGGAGCCGATGGCACGGCCGCGCGACGTTGACCCGGTCAAGCTTTTCGTCGCCGTCCTATGGGCGGGCGAGGAGGCGCTCGGCGCGGCGCTCGAGCGTTTGCGCGCCCTGTGGGGGGGTACCGACTTCATCGGGGCGGACCGGCCTTTCGATCTGACCGACTACTACGAACCGGAGATGGGGCCGGGCCTCAAGCGCCGCCTGGTGTCGTTCGAACCGCTGGTTCCCCCCGGCCGGCTGGTCCGGGCCAAGCACGAGTCCAGCGCCGTCGAGGAGGAACTGGCCGCGGGGAAGGGGCGGCGGGTGAACCTGGACGCGGGCTACCTCGATCACCACAAGATCGTCCTGGCCAGCTTCAAGGGGGCGGGGCAGAAGATCTACCTCGGCGACGGCGTCTGGGCCGACCTGACCGCCCGCTACCGCGCCGGCCGCTACCACCCCTTCGAATGGACCTTCCCAGATTTCAGCGACGGGCGCTACGACGGGGACCTCGCGGAGATCCGCGCCCTCTACCGCCGGCAGCTGGCGGCGGTGCGGCGCCTGCGCCCATCTCCGCCTTGACAGGGCGTGACGCCCGATGGAACAATGGGACTGCAGCGCCGGGAATGCGGATCCCGGCATCGTTTGTGTTCTGTCTTGAACCTGGAAAATTCACCGGATGAACTTCCTGCGCGGATCGGGCAAGGAGATTTTCAACCTATCCAGATTCGTTCTGCCCGTGGGGCTCGTGTCGGTGCTCGGGGTCTCCCTGGGGGTCGGCTGGGTCACGCAGCCGGACCGGCTCGCGCGGGGGTATCAGCCGGAGCAGCCCGTGGCCTATTCCCACCTGCTGCATGCCGGGAGTCTCAGGATCCCCTGCCGGTACTGCCACACGGGGGCGGCCAAATCGAGGGTGGCCGGGATCCCGCCGGTCGAGAAGTGCCTGAACTGCCACCGGGTGACGCGCACCGAAGCGCCCGACATCCGCAGGATCCACACCGTCTACGATAGAGGGGAGCCCCTCCACTGGGCGCGGGTCCACGCGCTCCCCGATCATGTCTTTTTCGACCACCGGCCGCACGTGAACGGAGGGGTCGCGTGCCAGACGTGCCACGGGGAGGTGGAGTCGATGCAGCTCGTGCGGCAGGTCATGTCGATGCGGATGTCGAACTGCCTGGCGTGCCATCGCGACCCGGAGGGGGCGCGGGATCCGCGGGAGGCGATCGTCGCCGAGAGCGGTTTCGCACAAGGTCCGGAGCACTGCGCCGCCTGCCACCGCTAGCGCGGGCGTCGGGGTTTCATCGGGGGGTGGGGTGAAAGAGGCATACACGCACGACCGGACACCGGCGCCGGAAGCCTGGGACCCGCTGGAGGGGCTCGACGCCATTTCGCGCCGGCGTTTCCTGGCGCTCCTGGCCGCCTCGGCCGCCCTCCTGCCGGGCGTTTCCTGTTCGAGGGCCGACCGGGGGAGCGTCGTTCCGTATACCCGGACCCCGGGGGAGATCGTCCCGGGGGTTCCCGTCTTCTATTCGAGCACCTTCCAGGAAGGGACCACGGCGCAGGCGCTCACCATCCGCACCCGGGAAGGGAGGCCCATCCATCTCGAGCCGAACCCCCTTTCCCCCGCGCCCGGGTGGCAGGCGGGATTGCGGGCGATGGGGGACCTGCTGGGGCTCTACGACCCCGACCGGCTGCGGGCCCCCTCCCGCCTGGGAATTCCGGCAACCCGGGAAGAGGCGCTCGGGGCGCTCGGGTCCGCCTTCGAGGACGCGCGCCTTCACGACAGGCCGGTCCTCCTGCTGACCGGGGCCGTCATCTCCCCCACCCTGAGGGGACTCCTCGACGATCTCGGCTTCGCCCTCCCCGGCCTCCGGCACGCGGCGTGGGAACCGTGCCGGGCAGGGGCGGAGGCGGGCGCCTTCGGGGCCCTCTACGGCAGGCCCCTGGCCCCCCGCATCCGCGTGGAGCGTGCCGACGTCATCCTGGCGCTCGAGGCCGATTTCCTGGGGGCGGACCCCGGCTCCGCCGAGCATGTCCGAGCCTTCGCCCGGCGCCGCGCCCCCGCCCCGCACGGGGAGGGGATGAACCGCCTCTGGGCCCTGGAGGGGGCGATGACGCTGACGGGGGCCAATGCCGACGAGCGCCGGCGGATGCGGCCGACCCGGATGGCGCGCCTGGTCTTCACCCTCATCCGCCTGCTCCACGAGGCGCACGCGTTCCCGCTCCCCGGGGGGCTCGAGCCGGGAGACCTCGAACCCTTCGGCCCGGAGACGGCCCCCCCGCGCCTCGGCCTGGCGGCGCCGGACCTCGGGCGCCTGGCCGCGGACCTGGCCCGGTCCGGGGCGTCGTCGCTGGCGATTGCGGGCCCCGCCCTCCCCCGGGAGGCGCACGTGGCCTGTCATCTCCTGAACCTCATGCTGGGGGGGGCGGGGCGCACGGTGGAGCTCCGTCCCGCCCCCGGGGGGCTGATCGGGCTCGGGCAGCTCCGGGAACTGCTCGAGGAGGCGGCGGCGGGGAAGTTCGCGGCGGCCGTTTTCTGGGGCGCCAACCCCGCCTACGCCTTCCCCGACACCGAGCTCTGGAAGCGGGCGGTCGCCCGCGTTCCGGCCACCTTCCGGATCGGCCTGTACGAGGACGAAACCGCGCTGGACTGCACCTGGCGCCTCCCGGAGAGCCACTGGCTGGAGTCGTGGGGCGATTTCGATCCCGTCCCCGGGTTCGTCGGCCTGCGGCAGCCCGTGGTCTCCCCGCTCTACGGCACGCTTCAGGGGGAGGAGATCCTCATGGAGGGCATGCGCCGGATGAAGCTGCCGGTTGCGGAGAGCTGGCAGGAGCGGCTGAAATCGCGCTGGCTCCTCGAGCAGTTCCCCCTGGGAAGCCCGGCGTCCTTCGAATCGTTCTGGAATGCGGCGCTCGGCGAAGGGGGCGTCGGGAGGAAGCCGGAACCCTTCGATCCGCCCGCGGCGGACGCGGCGGAGATCCGGAGGGCGGCGGCCGCGGCGGAACGGTCCCTTCCGGACGGCGGGGAGGAAATGGAACTGGTCCTCTCCCCGGGGACGGGGGTGTATGACGGCCGCTACGGCAACAACGGCTGGCTGCAGGAACTGCCCGACCCGGTCACCAAGGTGACCTGGGGAAACCCGGTCCTCCTTTCCGCCGAGGATGCGGACCGGCTTCGGCTCAAGGAGGGGGCGCTCGTGGAGCTCTCCTCGGGCGGCGCCGCGCTCGAGGCCCCGGTCATCGTCCAGCCGGGGCAGGCCCCGGGGGTCGCTTCCATCGCTTTGGGCTACGGCCGGCGCACGGGGAGCGTGGCCGCCGGGATCGGGGTCAACGCGTTCCGCCTGACCGATTCCCGGTCCGGGGCTCCCTGCCTGGTCCCCGCGATCCGCATCCTCCCGGCGGGGAAGCGGAAAAGGGGCGCCGTCATCCGCCGGCAGACGCACCCGCGCATGGAGCCGAGGAGCCCCGTGCGGTCCTGGACCCTGGCCGAATTCGCCGCCGGGGCGGGCCGGGCGGGACACCACGGTGAGGCCCACGCCACGGCGTCGCTGATCCCGAAGCGCGACTACCCGGGGCGGAAGTGGGGCATGGCCATCGATCTCTCCGCCTGCGTCGGCTGCAGCGCCTGCGTCGTCGCCTGCCAGAGCGAAAACAACGTGCCGGTGGTCGGCCCGGAGCAGGTGGCGCTCGGCCGGGACATGCAGTGGCTCCGTATCGACCGCTACTACCAGGGGGACCCGAAAACCCCCCGGGTGCTCCACCAGCCGATGTTGTGCCAGCAGTGCGAAAACGCCCCCTGCGAGATCGTCTGCCCCGTCAACGCGACGACCCACAGTCCCGACGGGCTGAACCAGATGGCGTACAACCGGTGCGTGGGCACGCGCTACTGCTCCAACAACTGCCCCTTCAAGGTCCGGCGCTTCAATTTCTTCGACTACACCTCGATGAAGAGGGAGCCGGAAACCCTGGTGCACAACCCGGAGGTCACGGTCCGTCCGCGGGGGGTGATGGAAAAATGCACCTTCTGCGTGCAGCGGATCCAGGAGGCGAAGCAGCGGGCGAAGGGGGAGGGGCGCCCCCTGGCCGACGGCGATATCCGTCCCGCCTGCGCCGCCGCCTGCCCCGCCTCCGCCATCGTGTTCGGCGACCTCAACGACCCCGGAAGCGGGGTCTCGCGCCTCGCGGCGTCCGGGCGCGGCTACCGGCTGCTCGAGGACCTGGGGATCGGGCCCAAGGTGACCTACCTGGCGGATTTGAGCAACCCTGCCGGGAAGGGGGAATCATGACGGGACCGGCGGCGGGCGCGCGCGCGTCGATCCTGGAGTCCCTGAAGCCCCCCCCGGTGCTCGAGGGCCCGGTCCGCATCGGGGACCTCGACGACCAGCTGCTCACCCCCGTGGGCCGGCGCCCCCCGCTTGCCTGGTTCATCGCCTTCGGCGTCACCTCGACGGCGGCGCTCCTGGGGATCGTCCTCATCCTCTACACGATCGCCACCGGGATCGGGGTCTGGGGGAACAACATCCCGGTCGCCTGGGCGTTCGACATCATCAATTTCGTGTTCTGGGTCGGGATCGGCCACGCCGGCACCCTGATATCGGCCATCCTCCTCCTCTTCCGCGCCCGCTGGCGCAACTCGATTTCGCGCTTCGCCGAGGCGATGACGATCTTCGCGGTGATCTGCGCCACCCTCTTCCCCCTCATCCACGTGGGGCGGCCGTGGCTCGCGTTCTGGCTCGCCCCCTACCCCAACCAGCGCGGGATGTGGCCCAACTTCCGCTCCCCCCTCCTCTGGGACGTTTTCGCCGTCAACACCTACTTCCTCATCTCCCTCCTCTTCTGGTACATCGGCCTCATCCCCGACCTGGCCTCGCTCCGGGACCGGACCGCGCCCGGCGTCCGCCGCTTCGTCTATTCCGTGCTCTCCCTCGGGTGGCGCGGGGCTTCCTCGCACTGGCACCATTACGAGCGGGCCTACCTCGTCATCGCCGGCCTGGCCACCGGCCTGGTCCTCTCCGTGCACAGCGTGGTTTCCTTCGATTTCGCCGTTTCCCTGGTGCCCGGCTGGCACATGACCATCTTCCCCCCCTATTTCGTGGCGGGCGCCGTCTTCGCCGGCTTCGCCATGGTGGTCATGGCCATGGTCGTGGTGCGCTCCACCATGCACCTCGAGCACCTCATCACCGCCTACCACCTCGACATGATGAACCGGGTGATCCTCACCTGCTCCTGCCTGATGGGGTACGCCTACCTCCTCGAGGGGTTCACCGCCTGGTACAGCATGAACCCGAGCATCCATCACACCTTCAGGCAGTACATCGGCGGGACCTACGGCCTGGCGGGCTGGATCACCATCGCCTGCAACGTCGCCATCCCCCAGCTCCTCTGGCTGCGCCGGTTCCGCCGCAGCATCCCGGGGATGGTCTTCGTCTCCCTGGCGGTGACCGTCGGGATGTGGTTCGAGCGCTTCGTCATCATCGTCAGCTCGCTGCACCAGGACTTCCTCTCCTCCTCGTGGCACGTCTACCGCCCGACGCTGGTGGACTACGGCATCCTCGTGGGGTCGTTCGGCCTCTTCTTCACCCTGGTGCTGCTGTTTGCCCGGGTGCTCCCCGTGATCGCCACCACGGAGATGAAAATGGTTCTGCCCGGGGCCCAGCCCCGTTCCGGGAAGGAGGAGCGATGAATCCCGCGCAGGGGCCCTTCTCGGTCCTGGGCCTGTTCGACACCCCCGACGCGCTCCTCGAGGCGATCGGGAAGGTGAAGGGGAGGACGGGCCACCGCCTGGAGGCCTACACCCCCTACCCCGTGCACGGCCTCGACCGGGCGCTGGGCTACCGGAAATCCCCGATCGGGGGGATGGTGTTCGTCATGGGCCTCATCGGGGCGCTTTCGGCCCTGGTGCTCGAGCTCTGGACCAGCGGGCGGGACTACCCGCTGGTGACGGCGGGCAAGCCGGTGTTTTCCTGGGAGGCCTTCGTCCCGATCCTGTTCGAGATCACCGTCCTGTTCGCCGCCCTCACCGCGGGACTGGGGATGCTGCTGCTGCTCAACCGCCTGCCCGGGCTCGGACACCCCATGCTCCGCTCGAGGTCGATGGCGCTCTTGACCCGGGACCGGTTCGGCCTGGCGGTGGAATCGGCCGGGGAACCGCTCGACGCGCAGGCGCTCGCCCTCCTCCTCGAGGAGGCGGGGGCCGCGGCGGTCGAGGTGGTGGAGCGCCCTCCCGCGCCCGGTCCCGCTTCCCCGAAACTCCTGGCGGCCACGCTCGGGGCCATCCTCCTGGCGTGCCTCGCCGCGGCGGGGACGACCTACTGGGGGATCAAGCTCTTTCCCCGCCTGATCCCCATGGTGCACATGCTCGATCAGCCGCGGCTCGACCCGCAGTCGGGGAACCCGTTTTTTGCGGACGGTTCCGGTATGCGGCCCCCGGTGGCGGGCACCGTCAGCCAGGGGGCGCCTCCCGGGCCGCTCCCGAACGAGGAGGAGGCCTCGCGGCTGGTGAACCCGCTGCCGGGGAGCGCCGCGGTCTTCCGGCGGGGACGCGCGGTCTACGACACCCACTGCGCCGTATGCCACGGCCTCCTGGGGAACGGGGAGGGTTTCCTCACGGACGCTTACGGGGCCAGTCCGACCCGTCTCACGGCCGGGGCCGGGCGGGAACTCTCCGACGGCGCGATCTATCACGTCATCGTCACCGGCAAGAACGCCATGCCCCCCTACTCGTCCGATCTCGCCGAGGAGGAGCGCTGGGCGGCGGTGCATTATGTCCGGGTGCTCGAGCGGGCGCTCAACGCGCTCGACACCGATTTCGAGGGGGGGGCGCGGTGAGGGGGGACTCCAGACAGGTGACGATGACGGCGGCCGCCCTGGGGCTCGCGGGGGTGGCCGCGGCCTTCTTCCTCTGCGAGCGGGAGCGGTTCTGGATCAACTGGGTCCTCTGGTTCCTGTTCCTGCTCACGACGGGGCTCGGGAGCCTCTTCCTGGTGGCCCTGGAGCACGTGGTGGGGGCGCGCTGGAGCGTGCCGCTGCGGCGGGTGCCGGAGACGATCGCGGGCCTGGTCCCGCCGATGGGGGGGGCGGCGCTCGTGGGCCTGCTCTCGCTCGGGACCCTCTACCCCTGGGCGTCGGCCGAGGGGCTCCGCGATCCCCTGGTCGCGGGGAAGAGCGCGTGGCTCAACGAACCGTTTTTCGCCCTCCGGGTCGCGGCCTGCGTCCTCCTCTGGACGGTCTCCTACGCGGTCCTGGTGCGCGGGTCGCGGCGTCAGGACAAGACGGGGGACCCCAGGTTCAACCGCCGCGCCCGCCGCTTCGCCCCCCTCTTCATGGTGATCCTGGGGCTCACCGTCACGGTGACGGCCTTCGACTGGATCTCGAGCCTCGAGCCGGTGTGGTACAGCGACATCTTCGGGGTGTATGTCTTCGCCGGCGCCTTCCTCGCCGGGCTGGCGGCCACCACCCTCTTCACCCTTCACCTGAGGGAGGTGGGGCGGCTCGCCGGCGTCGGGCCGGACCACCTTCACAATCTCGGCGGGTTCCTCTTCGCCTTCACGGTGTTCTGGGCCTACATCGGCTTCGCGCAGTACCTGCTCATGTGGTACGCCAACATCCCCGAGGAGGTCTTCTGGTACGGGGAACGCCTCCACGGCGCCTGGGGGGGGATGCTGCTGGCCCTGGCGCTGCTCCATTTCCTGGTGCCGTTCCTGGTCCTGATCCCGCGTGACGCCAAGAGCCGTCCCCGGCTCCTCTTCGGGGTTTCGCTCCTCATGCTGGCCATGCACTGGCTCGACCTCTACTGGATGCTCTTCCCCTCCGTCGCGGGGGCGCCTCTTTTCGGCTGGCCCGAACTTGCCTTCGCCCTGCTCTTTCTCTCCGGGGGGGTCTGGCGGGTGCGCCGCCTGATGGGGCGCGGCGAGGCGATGCCGGTCGGCGACCCCTTCCTGCGCGAAGGCCTGGAGTTCCGGCTATGATCGAGCGATACCTGGACCGGGAGGAACTCCGGCGGCTGCTCGCGGCCCTGGCCGTCGTGCTGGCGGGGCTGTCGGTGGCCGCGCTCTTCGCCATCCTCGTCGTGCCCGGGATGCGCAGCGCCGCCAAACCCGCGACCGAGGCGGCGGTGCGTCCGGTCGCCGGAAATTCGGGCTGGCTCGATCCCACCGAATTCCCCCCGGCCCGGGGGAGGGTCATCCCCCCCGTCGATCCCGACTCCCTGATGGAGCCGACGCCCGAACTGCGCGCGCGCGGAGAGGAGCTCTACGCCGCCCAATGCGTCACCTGTCACGGCCCGCGCGGGGAGGGGGACGGGCCGGCCGCCGGAACGATGAACCCGCGCCCGCGCAACCTCGCGGGGTCGGAAGGTTGGGTCCACGGACGTCATCTTCCCGGCCTTTTCCGGACGCTGGAGGAGGGGATCCCGAAGACGTCGATGACGCCCTACGATTTCCTCTCCCGGAAGGACCGCATGGCCCTTGCCCACCATGTCCTGGCGCTCGGAGGCGCGCCGGCCGAACCGGCCGACCCCGCGGCGGTCGAGGCGCTCGGGGGGGCGCTCGCCTCGGCGGGGGAGCGGGTGCCGAACCGGATCCCGGTCAGCCTGGCGATGGCGCGGCTTGAGGCCGAATTCGGGGCTGCGGAGGGCGGGAACCCGCCGATCGACCTTTCGGTCCCCGGGGGGGAGCTCCTCGGGCGGGTGGTGGCCGACCCGTCCCGGGCTTCCCTGGTCCTCGCGCGCTCCGACCGGTGGCGGGGGAGCGAGGCCGATCTCGCGGAGTTTCTGCTCCCCGGGGTTCCGGGCAACGGGTTTGCGCCCCGCCTGGCCACTCTGACGACGGAGGAGTGGGAGCGCCTCCACCGGGAACTGCTGCGACGGCTCGCGTCCGGGCCGGGGGGTGTGAAATAATGGAGGAGGGGGGGACGGGATGAGGAAGACGGCGGTGTTGCTGGTGCCGTGCCTGCTGTGGATGCTGAGCGTCCCGGCCGGTCGCGGCCAGGTGGAGGAGGGGGGCGAGGTCGGCATCGACGAGAAGCTCGGCGCCCTCGTCGCCCTGGACGTGCCGCTCCGGGACGAAAGCGGCGCGGAGGTCACGCTCGGGCAGTTCGTCGGGCGGCCGGTGATCCTGATCTTCAACTATTTCAGCTGTCCCGGGATCTGTCCCACGATGCTCAACAACATGGTCAGCGTGGTGAACCGGCTCGAGGCGGAGCCGGGGAAGGATTACGACATCGTCGCCGTCAGCTTCGACCCCGCCGATACCCCCGCGCTGGCACGCGAGAAGAAGGCCAACTACCTGAACCGGATGCGCCGCCCTTTCCCCCCGGGAGCCTGGCGCTTCCTGACCGGCACGGGCGGGAACACCCGGAAGGTGGCCGATTCGGCCGGTTACCGATACCTGCGGCAGGGGGAGATGTTCGCCCACCCGGGCGCCATCATCCTGCTGACGCCCGACGGTGTCATCAGCCGCTATATCTACGGCACCAGCTATGTCCCGGCGGACGTGGAGATGGCCATAAGGGAAGCGGCCGGCGGGCGGGTGCGCCCGACCATTTCCCGGGTGCTGGCTTTCTGCTACACCTACGATCCCGAGGGGCGGACCTACGTCCTCAGCGTGACGCGCCTGGCGGGGGGCATCATCCTCCTCCTCGCCGCGCTGTTCGTCGTCCTGATCCTCCGGCGGTCCAGGAGGGGGAAGCGCTCCGCTTCCCGGGGCGGAGACTCTGAATGAGGGCGGGAAACGACCGCAGAGAGGCCTGAGATGTCGAACTATCTGGATACGGGCGGGCGCGGGGGGATCGCGGGCTGGGTCCTTTCCACCGACCACAAGAGGATCGGGATTCTGTACCTGGCCACCATGACGGGCCTCTTCTTCGTCGCCGTCGTCATCGGGGTGCTCATGCGGGTGGAGCAGCTGGTGCTCGACCCGCCGCTCTTCGCGCCGCAGGTGTACAACGCCTTCTTCACGGTCCACGGCGTCATCATGATCTTCATGTTCGTCCTGCCGGGGCTCGGGGCCGTGTTCGGGAACTTTTTCCTCCCCATCATGATCGGCGCCCGCGACGTCTCCTTCCCGCGCCTGAACCTGATGTCGTGGTACGCCTTCGTCGCCGGCACCGTCATCGTCTTCGTCTCCCTTTTCACGGGGGACGGGGCCCCCGACACCGGGTGGACGTTCTACGTCCCCTTCAGCGTCCGCACCGGCACGAACGTCACCCTGGGGCTTTTCGGCGTCTTCATGCTGGGGTTCAGCTCGATCCTGACCGGGCTCAATTTCATCACCACCATCCACCGGCTGAGGGCCCCGGGGATGACGTGGCACCGGATGCCCCTGTTCGCCTGGTCGCTGTACGGGACCGCCTGGGTCCAGCTCCTGGCCACCCCCATCGTCGGCATCACCCTGCTGCTCGTCATCGCCGAGCGGGTGTTCGGCATCGGCGTGTTCGACCCGGCCAAGGGGGGGGATCCGATCCTGTACCAGCACCTGTTCTGGACCTATTCCCACCCGGCGGTCTACATCATGATCCTCCCCGCCATGGGGGCCATCACCGAAATCCTCCCCACCTTCGCCCACCGCACGGTCTTCGGCTACCGGGCCATCGCCTGGTCCTCGATGGCGATCGCGTTCCTGGGCTCGCTGGTCTGGGGCCACCACATGTTCACGAGCGGGATGTCGGAGCAGGCCAACCTCCTCTTTTCCCTCTTCACCTTCCTCGTGGCCGTGCCGAGCGCCATCAAGGTCTTCAACTGGACCTCCACCCTCTACAAGGGGGCCATCGAGGTCCGGCCCCCGATGCTGTACGCGCTGACGTTCGTGTTCCTCTTCGCCATCGGCGGGCTGACGGGGCTGATGCAGGGGGCCCTGGCGGTGAACGTCCACCTGCACGACACCTATTTCATCGTCGGCCATTTCCATTACGTGATGTTCGGGGGGACGGGCATCGCCTTCTTCGCCGCGCTCCTCTACTGGTTCCCCAAGATGTTCGGGAGGACCTACAACGAGAGGATCGCAAACCTCGCCTGGGCCCCCATCTTCGTCGGCTTCAACCTCCTCTATTTCGGCATGCTGGTGCTGGGGTACATGGGGATGCCGCGGCGCTATTTCACCCACCTGCCGCAGTACCACACGGGCCACGTCCTCGCGAGCGTGGGGGGCTTCATCCTGGCGGCGGGGCTGGTGCTTTTCTTCGCCAACCTGGTCGCGGCGCTCCGGAGGGGGAAGAGGGCTGAAGCCAACCCGTGGGGGGGCGTGACGCTCGAGTGGCGCATCGCCTCCCCCCCGCCGGCGGAGAATTTCGACGTCATCCCCGAGATCCGGGGGCGCCCCTACCGCTTCAACCCGGAGGTTTCCGAATGACCACGGCCGCGGCGGCCCATGGCGGGCATGTGGACCACGAAGGCGCCAGGTTCGGGATGTGGCTCTTTCTCTTCACCGAGATTCTGCTCTTCGGGGGGCTCTTCATCCTCTATTCCGCCTACCGGGCGCGCTACCCGAACGAATTCCACGAGGCGGGCGGCCACCTCGACGCCGTGCTCGGCGTCGCGAACACCGTCGTCCTGCTGACGAGCAGCCTCACGATGGCCGTCGCGATCACGGCCCTTCGGAAGGGGCGGCGGCGCGGGGCACTGGCGAGCCTCGCCGGCACGATCGCGCTGGGAGCCCTCTTCCTCGTCAACAAGTACTTCGAGTGGAGCGGGGAGATCGCGCGGGGATTCTACCCCGATTCCCCCCTGCTGGCCGAAAGGCCCCAGGGGGAGCAGATCTTCTTCGGGCTCTACTACAGCATGACGGGGCTGCACGGGCTCCACGTCATGGCCGGCATCGTGCTGCTGGCCGTCATGCTGGCGCTCGTGCTCCGGAACCGGATCACGGGCGGGGATTACCACAAGCTGGAAAACGCCGGGCTCTACTGGCACCTGGTCGACGTGATCTGGGTGTTTCTGCTGCCCCTGTTCTACCTGGCGGCCTGAGGGGGGAGGATGGACCGGACCGGATCGGAAACCCGCGTCATGCCTTACCGGACCCTGGTGCGCGTCTGGCTCGTGCTCCTCGGCCTGACGGGAGCGCTGGTCGCGGCGGGCACGCTGCTGCCTCCCTCCCTGTCGGTGTGGGCCATGCTGGTGATCACACCGGTCAAGGCGGCGCTGATCTTCTACTTTTTCATGCACCTGAAGTATGAAAAACCGCTGCTGACGGGGCTGGTCTTCGTCACCCTGGGGCTGCTGGTCCTGGTCATCGGGCTGCTCTTTTCCGACCTTCTCTACAGGTGAAGCCATGCCGTTCATTCCACAAGCCTCAAGCGCCGCGGGAAGGGTGGATGCGGTCTTTCTCTTCATCCTCGTGCTCAGCGCGGTCTTCCTCCTCTTCATCACCGCCACCCTCGTCTGGTTCGTCATCCGGTACAACCGGAAGCGCCACCCCCGGGGAGTGGACATCGAGGGGAACGGCTGGCTGGAGTTCGCCTGGACGGCGATCCCGACCCTGATTTTCATCACGATGTTCCTCTACGGGTGGACCAACTACAGCTACATGCGCGAGGTCCCGCGCGACGCCATGGTGATCGAGGTCACGGGGAGGCAGTGGGCGTGGTCCTTCCGGTATCCCAACGGGAAGCGCACCTCCCACCTCCTGCTGGCGGCCGACCGGCCGGTGAAGCTCGAACTCCACTCCCTGGACGTGATTCACGGGTTTTTCATCGCCGCTTTCCGGATCAAGCAGGACGTGGTGCCCGGAAAGGTGAATTACACCTGGTTCGTCCCGACGCAGCTGGGAACCTTCGACATCGAGTGCACCGTCATCTGCGGCGTGAGCCACGCGATCATGAACGCCAAGGCCGTGGTCGTCCCGGTCGAGGACTTCGAAGCCTGGTACTTCGGCGAGGAGGACGACATTCCCGCGCGCTTCCTCAAACCCGCTTCCCCCGCTCCCGCCCCGGCCCCGGACCCGGCCATGGCACTGCTCGAGCGCAAGTCCTGCACCGCCTGTCATTCGGTGGACGGAAGCCCCATGGTCGGCCCCACCCTGAAGGGGATCTACGGCATGGAGGGGACGGTCCTGGACCGGGACGGCCGTGAGCGCACCGTGAGGATCGACGACGATTACCTCAGGCGGGCGATCCTGGACCCTGCCGCCGAGATCACCAGGGGATACCCCCCCGCCATGCCCGAAACCGTGATGACGGAGGACGAACTCCGGCGGATGGTGGACTACATCCGGAATCTGCGGTAATGCCCGTTGCTGACCCGCTGCTTAAAAGAAGAGGGCCCCGGCCTGGCGGCCGGGGCCCCATGTTCGCAGCAGGTTCATCAGGCGGGAACGGTCCTGCGGGGACAGGACCGCCGGTTGAGGGGGTGGGTTGGTTCGCGCTTCCTTCATGGGTCACATGCGTGACCTTCGCGTGGGGATGGTTCCCGTGCCCGGCCCCCCCCCCAGGAAAACCGGACCCGGGAACCGTATCCCCACAACCCTGTCCCGGCGGCGATGGAGCCCTCCGGAACAGTTGTTCTTCCCCGGTCTGCGTTTCCATTACACTCCGGAAGGGGGGGCGGGTTCAATTCGTGCAATTACCCATTTTCGTGATGGTAGAAATACCCAGGCAAGGGACGTAAGGGGCGGCGCGCGGGGGGCTTGGAATCCGGCGCGGCGGCATAATCCCCGCTGACGTCCGGTCCGTCCTGTGTTATGCTCGCAGTTTCCAATGAAGGAGAACGTGTCATGACCGATACCAAGATCACTCTTCCGGAATCCGAGATACCTACGCATTTTTACAATATCCAGGCGGATCTCCCGACTCCGCTGGCCCCGGCGCTGCATCCCGGCACCCGGGAGCCGATCGGCCCCCAGGACCTGGCCCCGATCTTTCCCATGGGCCTGATCCAGCAGGAAGTCACCCTGGAGCCTGCGATCGAGATTCCCGACCAGGTGAGGGACATCTACCGCCTCTACCGTCCGAGCCCGGTCTATCGCGCGCGCGCCCTGGAAGTGGCGCTGGATACCCCGGCGCACATCTACTACAAGTCGGAGCACGTCAGCCCGGTGGGGAGCCACAAGCTCAACACGGCCCTCATGCAGGCCTACGTCAACAAGCAGGAGGGGGTCAAGCGCCTGGCCACCGAGACGGGCGCCGGGCAGTGGGGGTGCGCGCTGGCGTGCGCCTGCAAGCTGATGGGGCTGGAGTGCATGGTCTACATGGTGCGCGTCAGCTACGATCAGAAGCCGTACCGCCGGATCATGGTCAACGCCTACGGTGGGACCATCGTCCCCAGCCCCTCCGAACTGACGGAGGCGGGACGTCAGGCGCTGGCCGAAAGACCCGATTCCCCCGGAAGCCTCGGTCTGGCCATCTCCGAGGCGGTCGAGGACGCCGTCAAGCGGGACGACACCAAGTACGCCCTCGGGAGCGTGCTGAACCATGTCCTGCTCCACCAGACCATCATCGGCCAGGAAGCGATGAAGCAGTTGGAGATGGCGGGGGAATACCCGGATTACGTGATCGGGTGTCACGGGGGGGGGAGCAATTTCGCCGGCCTGGCGTTCCCGTTCCTCAAGGGCCGCCTGAAAGGGACGGAGTCGAAGCTGAGGGTGATCGCCGTGGAGCCGCTCTCCTGCCCCACCCTGACCAAGGGGCCGCGCGAGTACGATTTCGGCGACGTGGCGGGCAACACCCCGCTGATGATGATGCACACGCTGGGGCACAAATTCATCCCCCCCCCGGTTCACGCCGGCGGATTGCGTTACCACGGTTCCGCCCCACTGGTGAGCCACCTGCTGGCCGGGAAGTTCATCGAGGCGGAAGCCTACAACCAGGGGGACTGCTTCGCGAGCGCCCTCCGGTTCGCCCAGTGCGAGGGGACCATCCCCGCGCCCGAAAGCGCCCATGCCATCCATAGCGCCGTCGTGCACGCCCTCGAGGCGCGCGAAGCCGGGGAAAAGAAGGTCATTCTCTTCAACCTCTCCGGGCATGGCCACTTCGACCTGGCGGCCTACGAATCCTACCTTTCCGGCAAGATGGACCTGAAGGCCTGATGTTTCGACCCCGGGATCCGGGCCGCGGCCCGGATCCCGGTTCATCCCCTAGATATGACGTTCCGGTTTCCGGCTGTTGCCGTCCTCTCTACTCTCCTGCTGGCCCCCCCCTTTTTCGATGCCGCCCTGATGGGCGCCGGGAATCTTCCCGACGAAGAGGTGGTGGTGACGGCCAACGCCTCCCCGGTCCCGTTCGGGAACCTGTCGAGGTCGGTGGCCGTGCTGACCCGGGAGGACATCGCCCGTCTCCCGGTCCACTCCATCCCCGACATCCTGGCGCACGCGGGAGCCGATGTCGGCGCCCGCGCCCCCTCCGGCATGCAGGCGGACATCCGGCTGCGTGGATCTTCGTTTTCCCAGGTCCTGGTCCTGGTCGACGGGGTGCGGCTCAACGACTCCCAGACGGGGCACCACAACGCCGACATTCCCGTCCCCATGGAGGATATCGAGCGGATCGAGGTCCTGCTGGGGCCCGGTTCCTCGATTTACGGGGCGGACGCCTTCGGCGGCACCGTGCACATCATCACGCGCGCCCCGGCCCCGGGGGTGCGAGCGGCGGTCGGCGCCGGGGCTCACGGCTTCGCCGAGGGCTCCCTCTCCGCCGGGTTTGAAAAGGGTACGCTCCGGCAGTCCTTCAGCGTCACCGCGGGCCGTTCCTCGGGATTTCGGCACGACCGGGATTTCCGCGCCGTAACGTTCGCCGCGCGTTCACAGATCGGGAAGTCCACGACCCTGGCGGTGTCCCACGCCGACAGGGAATTCGGGGCGGACGGCTTCTACGGGCCGGCCCCTTCCAGGGAATGGACGAACCAGACGCTGGTCTCCCTTTCCCGAAGCCACGGGATCGCCCGGGGCGTCCACGCCGATTTCCGGGGCTGGTACCGGACCCACGGGGACCGGTTCCTGTACGACGTCCGCACCCCCGGCCTTTTCGAGAGCCGGCACCGCACCCATGCCGCGGGAGCCTCGGCCAGGGCCCGGGTGCCGCTGGGCGACGCGGCCGCCCTCACGCTGGGGGGGGAGGCGGGTGCGGACTGGATCGCTTCCGGCACTCTCGGAGACCACTCCTTCTCGAGATCGAGCCTGTCCGCCGAACTCGAGTGGAGCGCGCCGAAGCGGGCGGCGGTCTACCCGGGGATCCGCTTCGATCACTACTCCAACTTCGGTTCCGCGGTGAGCCCCTCCCTGAGCGCCAGCCTGTGGGCCACCCCGCGCATCCGGCTTCGTTCCTCCATCGGCCGCGCGTTCCGGATCCCCACCTTCACCGAACTCCACTACCGCGACCCGAATCACGAGGCCAGCCCCCGGCTCGGGCCCGAACGGGCCTGGTCGGCCGAGCTGGGCGCCGATTTCATCCCCGCCGCGGACTGGCTCGGTTCCCTCACCCTCTTCTCCCGCCGGGAGACCGACGTCATCGACTGGGTCCGCTCGACGCCCGGGGAGAAATGGCGCACCGCCAACATCCGCCGCCTTCGCACCGGGGGGATCGAAATCGGGCTCCGGCATGCCCTGGGCCCGCACGCGGGCCTCGAGACGCGCTACAGCCTGATCGTGTCCGATGCGGGCTCCGTGGATTACGTTTCCAAGTACGTGCTCGACTACGCGCGGCACGGCTGGGTCTCCGCCGCTCATTTCCCCCTCCCGCTCGGGCTTCGTTCCCGGCAGTCGCTCGGCTACAAGCGGCGGGCCGACGGCCGAGGATACTGGATCCTCGACGGTGCGGTGGAGAGGGTGTTCCCCCATTTCATTCTCGGGGTCGAGGGGACCAACCTGCTCGACAACGCCTACCAGGAAATCCGGGGGGTCGACATGCCCGGGCGTTGGCTGGGCATCAGCGTGCGCCCGCGCTGACCCCTCCGCCGCCCCCGCTTTCCCCCCTCCGGGAATGCGCTTGTTGCCCTCGTCGGCCGTTTGCTATACTGGCCCCACTTCTGAACCCTGACCGGAAACCAGTGCGAGGGTGCCTATGTATCGGATCGTCAAGCGCGAGCAATTCGGGCCCGTTACCTTTCTGTGGGAAGTCGAGGCCCCGGACGTGGCGAGAGCGTGCCAGCCGGGGCATTTCGTCATGGTGCGCATCGACGACACCGGCGAACGGATCCCCCTGACCGTCGCCGATTTCGATCGCGGTCGGGGGACCGTCACGGTGGTGGTGCAGGCGGTGGGCAAGACCACCCACCAGATGATGGCCCTCCCTGAGGGCTCCTCCGTCATCGATTTCATCGGACCGCTGGGGGTGGAGTCCCATCTCGAGCGGCGGAAGAAGGCGGTGCTCGTGGGCGGGGGGCTGGGGGTGGCCCCCGTCTTTCCCCAGCTGCGCCGGCACAAGGAACTGGGGTCCGCCACCATTTCCATCATCGGCTTCCGCAGCCGGGACCTGATGTTCTGGGCCGACCGCTTTTCGGCCTGGTCGGACGAGTTCCGGGTGGCGACCGATGACGGTTCCTACGGGACCAGGGGCTTCGTCACCGTCGTGCTCGCCCAGGTCCTCGAGGAGCACAGGGACATCGAGGAGGTGATCGCCATCGGGCCGCTGCCGATGATGAAGGCGTGCTCGGAACTGACCCGGCCATACGGCATCCGCACCATGGTGAGCCTCAATTCCATCATGGTGGACGGGACCGGCATGTGCGGCTCCTGCAGGGTCACCGTAGGGGGGCGGATGAAATTCGCCTGCGTCGACGGGCCCGATTTCGACGGGCACCAGGTCAATTTCGACGAGCTGATGCTGCGGCAGAAGCGCTTCGAATGCGAGGAGAAGGGGTGCCTGGCGCGCTACGAGGAGGAGCGCCGGAAGCTTGCGGCGCTCGGCCAGGGCGGGGAGAATCCGGCGGTGCCCGTATCGCGCAGCCGGCCGCCGATCGCCGAAGCCCCCCCCACCCCCGTGCCCGCGGAGGCGGCCGAGGCCCGGGTGCCCAGGAACATCAAGACGATCGCTCCCGCGCGCACCCCGATGCCGGAACAGGACCCCGTGGTACGCGCCGGCAATTTCGAGGAGGTGGCCCGGGGGTACACCCTGGAGATGGCGCTCTGCGAGGCCGACCGCTGCCTGCAGTGCAAGAAGCCGCAATGCGTGCCCGGCTGCCCGGTGGAGATCGACATCCCGGGCTTCATCGGCGCCCTGGCCCGCCGGGACATCGGGGAATCGTACCGGATCCTGAAGGACTCCAACGCGCTCCCCGCCGTGTGCGGCCGGGTCTGTCCGCAGGAGGTGCAGTGCGAAGCCACCTGCATCATCGGCCGGAAGCTGGAACCGGTCGCCATCGGCCGGCTGGAGCGCTTCGTCGCCGATTTCGCCGCGGGCCGGGGGTGGGACAAGCCGCCGCAATTCGTGAAGACGGGGAAGAAGGCGGCCGTTATCGGTTCGGGTCCCGCGAGCCTGGCCTGCGCCGGCGACCTCGTCAAGGCGGGGGTGGACGTCACCGTCTACGAAGCCCTGCACGTGGCCGGCGGCGTGCTCAAGTACGGCATCCCCGAGTTCCGCCTTCCGAACGACATCATCGACATCGAGATCGAAAACCTCGCCCGGCTGGGGGTCAAGTTCGAGCTCGATTGCATCATCGGCAAGCTGTTCACGATTCCCCAGCTCCTGGGTGAAATGGGCTGCGACTCGGCCTTCATCGCCACCGGCGCGGGCAGCCCCAAGTTCATGGGAATCCCGGGCGAGGCTTTCAACGGGGTGGTCAGCGCCAACGAACTGCTGACGCGCGTCAACCTCATGCAGGGTTTCCGGCAGCCCCTGTACGACACGCCGGTGGGGATGGGCCGGCGCGTGGCCGTGATCGGCGCCGGAAACACGGCCATGGACGCGATGAGGGTCTCCCTGCGCATGGGGGCCGAGAAGGTGTACCTGGTCTACCGCCGGAGCATCAAGGAATCCCCGGCCCGGGCCGAGGAACTGCACCACGCCCTGGAGGAGGGCATCATCGCCAAGTGGCTGACCAACCCGGTGCGCATCCTCGGCAACGACCAGGGGTGGGTTATCGGCATGGAGGTCATCGAGATGGAGCTGGGAGAACCCGACGCCTCGGGCCGCCGGAGCCCCGTCCCGAAAAAGGGGTCCGAGTACATGCTCGACGTGGACATGGTCGTTTACGCGCTGGGGACCACGGCCAACCCCATCATCGCCCAGAGCACGCCGGGGCTGGCGGTGAACCGCTGGGGGTATATCGAGGTGGACGAGCGGACGGGGATGACGAGCGTGCCCGGGGTCTTCGCCGGGGGGGATATCGTAACCGGCTCGGCCACGGTGATCCTGGCGATGGGCGCCGGACGGCGCGCTGCGCGCGGCATGCTCGAGTACATGGGGCTCCGCCCGCCTCCCCCCGCCGAATCCCGGTCGGAATGAGGCGACCGTTTCCGCATTCCCGGGCCCCTTCCGGGCCGGCTCCCATGCCGGCCCGGGGCCCGCAGGGGGCCCCACGGGAGGGCCTTGCATTCCCCCGCGGCGCGATAGTATTGTGATAAAGGGAAATTATCCCGATACATCATCCGATTAATAAATTTAATGGGGATGTGTGCGCGCCGGGCACCGTTCGACCGCGGCGCGCCTGCACCCCGCCGCATGAGGGAGGACCCAGAACCATGAACGACCGATCGCCCGGGGATGCAGCGGAAGCGCCGGAACCGAGACGCATGACCAAGGAGGAGCTGCTGGCCAAAGCCTACAAGCCGGCGGAGGACGCCATGAAGCTGCACCCCTATTACAGGGGGAAGCTGGAGACCTCGCCGAAGTGCTGCATCCGCGACTTCGATGATTTTGCCATCTGGTACACCCCGGGCGTCGCGGAAGTCTGCAAGGATATCCATCGAAACCCCGAAAAGGTCTACGAGCACACGAACAAGGGGAACATGGTCGCGGTGGTGAGCGACGGCACCCGCGTCCTGGGCCTGGGCGACATCGGGCCGGAAGCGGGCCTCCCCGTCATGGAAGGGAAGGGGATCCTGTTCAAATACCTGGGCGGTGTGGACGCGTTCCCGATCTGCATCGACACCAAGGACCCCAAGGAGATCATCCGCACGGTGGAGGTGCTGCAGCCCTCCTTCGGGGGGATCAACCTCGAGGACATCGCCCAGCCGAAGTGCTTCGAGATCCTCGCGGAGCTGCGCCGTCGCTGCAGGATCCCGGTGTGGCACGACGACCAGCAGGGGACGGCGACCGTGTGCCTGGCGGGGTTGATCAACGCGCTGAAAATAGTCGGCAAGCGGATCGAGGACGTCAAAATCACCCTGGTCGGGTCGGGGGCGGCCAACATCCGGATCGGGGCGCTCTACATGGCTTACGGCGCCAAGCCGGGGAACCTGATCTTCGTGGACCGCAAGGGCACCTTGCACAAGGGTCGCACCGAGCTCAGGGGGGTCTACCGGGAGAAATGGGAGATGTGCCAGATCACCAACCGCGACCAGCTGGTCGGCGGGGCGGCGGAAGCGATCGCCGGGGCGGATGTGCTCTCGGCCGCCTCCACCCCCGGGCCGGACACCATCCGGAAGGAATGGGTCGCCGGCATGGCCAGGGACGCCATCGTGTTCACGACCGCCAACCCGATCCCGGAGATGTGGCCATGGGACGCCCATGAGGCGGGCGCCCGCGTGGTGGGGACCGGGAGAAGCGATTTTCCCAACCAGATCAACAATTCCCTCGGATTTCCCGGGATCTTCCGCGGCGCGCTCGATGTCGCCGCCACGACCATCACCGACGGGATGTGCATCGCCGCGGCCACGGAACTGGCGAAATGCGCGGAGGACCGGGGGCTGCGGGAGGATTCCATCGTCCCCAAGATGGACGAACCCAACGTTTTCGTCCGGGAGGCGGTGGCCGTCGGCCTGAAGGCGATCGAACAGGGGGTCGCCCGCAAGATCCTGACCCGCGACCAGCTCTACCGGCAGGCCGACCTCATGATCAGCCGTGCGCGCCGGGAGACCGAAGTCAAGATGAGGGAGGGCATCATCCGCCCGGTGGACCTGTAGCGGGGACCCGAAGACCGGGTTCTACGCGAAGGTGATCCTGGGCGCTTTCCGCTCCGGGGTGCGGAAGAACCTGACGTCCGGGTACCCCAGCATCAGGGCGTAGTGGTGGGGATAGCCCTCGGGAATGCCCACGGCCGCCCTGGTTTCCGGGGCGTTCGCCATGGCCCCCTGGAGCAGGCCCGCCCAGCAGGTCCCCAGCCCCAGGACGGGAGCGTAGAGATCGAGGTAGGCCTGGGCGATCGTCACGTCGACCGTCCCCGTCATCACTTCCGCCGGCGCCATGGCGACCACCAGCGCCGGGGCGCCCCGGAGCACCGTGTCCTCCCCCGCATCCCAGGCGGCGATGGTCGGCAGCAGGTAGGGGGCGGCGGCGACGGCGCGCGGGTCCTCGACCACCTTGCGGAGCCAGGCCACGGTGAGCGCCCCGATCTCGCGGAGCCGGGGCCCGTCGTCGAGCACGAGCCACTCCACCTCCTGCCTGTTCCCTCCGGTGGGCGCGTAACGCGCCGTCTCGATGAGCTTCAGGATCTTATCCTTTTCCACCGGCCTCTCGGCGAAGTGGCGGATCGACCGGCGGGCACGCAGGAACTGCGCCGCCTGGGCTTCGCCGATGCGGAGATCGTCCCGCAGGGCCGGGGAGCCCGCCCGCGGGATCCGCTCGTGACGGAGCGCGTCGTGGGGGCAGACGGCCACGCAATGGCCGCAATCCATGCACCCCTCCTCCTGGCCGGGCTTGATGCGGGGCCACCCGTCCCCCGGAAGCTCGATTATGGCCGACGGGCATTCCCACGCGCAGAAGCCGTCCTTCCGGCACCTGTCTTCATCGATGGTTATGAGTTCCATGCTGTCGGTTGTCTCCCTTCCGTCGATGTGATAAAAGACTTCTTTTCCGCGGAGCCCCCGACCGGGGGCCTTGCGGCACAGGATACTGGGCCGCGGCGTCGTTGTCAAACGGGCCGGGGCCGCTGGAGCCGGGCTTTTCCTTAAGGGGAGGGATGCCGGCCGCCGATTGAGCCATCATGAACAGACGAACCCGGACGCGCTTCAAAACGGACCTGACGGTGAATGTGACCTGCGTGGACCCTCCCGGTTCCACCGGCCGTGCGCGCCTGTCGGACCTGTCGGTCCACGGTCTCAGTCTCATCCTGGGCGAGGCTCTTCCCGAGGGCGCCCTGGTCAGGGTGGATTGGGGCGACGTTACCTTCACCGGGGAGCTGGTGTACTGCAAGCCCCAGGCCGGGGGGTTCGTGGTCGGGCTGAAGGTGGAGGATCCTGTCTACGAGACGGCGCGCAAATGCGCCATGCAGTAACGGATGCCCGCCCCTTCGGTGCCGCCGCCGGTCGAAACAACCTCCCCAACCGGGCGTATTTCAAAGAGTTGACCGTCGGGCGTCCGGCGTTGCTGCAACCGTGGCCCCGCCGGGGGGAAACCATCCCCGGCCGACCGGGTGCGATCCTGCGTGGTTCATGGATAAAATGCCTTTTTTCAATGATATGCCCTGGTCCGTCCCCGTTTTCAGGAGGTTGCGATGATTGAGAGATTCCGTCGGCCGGCGCTCGTGGCGGCGCTCGCCCTGGTCTGGATGCCGCCCCGGGCGCCCCTCGGCGCCCAGCCCGCTCCGGAACGGTTTTCCTTTTCCGGGGCCGAAGGGGAGAATACGGGAGCCCGTGCCAACCCCCTGGGGATTTTTCGTGCGCGTCCCGTTTCCGCCCCGGTCCTGGAAAATTCCCCGCGGATCGAGGGGCTGATGCGTGACGGGTCGCTCGAGCTGACCCTGTCCGACGCGCTCGCGCTGGCGCTCGAGAACAGTCTCGACATCGCCGTGCAGCGCTTCGTACCGGAGTACTCCGCCACCGACCTGCTGCGGAGCAGGGCGGGGCAGTCGCCGCGCGGGTTTACGGGGGGATCGACCCCCGGGGGATTGACCTCGGGCGCCCTGGGCGCCGGGATCAGCGGCTCGGGGGCGGGGTCCGGAGTGGGGAGCGCCGGGGGGATCACCGGGGGCGGCGGGTCGGTCCAGGTCGGCTCGGCGGGGAATTTCGACCCGACCCTGAGCGTGAATTTCAGCTACGACCACGTGACCTCGCCCCTGAATTCGAGCGTCGTTTCCGGGATCTACAACGTGACCGGGAAGAACGCGGCCTTCAGTGCCAGCTACGCGCAGCTCTTCGGCCTGGGCACCAGCTATTCCCTGACCCTGACGGGCCAGCGCCAGAGTTCGACCCAGCGCAACCTGCTCTACAATCCGGCCTCCGTCACCCGCTTCGCGGTGGGGGTCAACCAGCCGCTCCTGAACGGGTTCGGGCGGCTGCCCAACGAACGCTACATCATGGTGGCCCGCAACAACACCCGCGTGGCCGAAAACGTGTTCCGGCTCCAGCTCATCGCCACGGTGGTCGCGGTGGAGAACGCCTACTGGGACCTGGCGGCCCTCGAGGAGAGCGTGAAGGTGGCGGAACAGTCCCTGGCGGTGGCCCAACGGCTCCTCGAAGACAACCGGATACGGCTGGATGTCGGCACCATGTCGCCCCTCGACGTGACCTCCGCGGAGTCCGAGGTCGCCGCCCGGACGCGCGACCTGACCGTGGCCCGGACGAACCTCCAGTTCCAGGAGGCCACGCTCAAGAACATGCTGGTGAAACGGGTCACCCCGGAACTGGACGCCGCCCGGGTCGTGCTCCGCGACCGCATGCCGCAGCATGGCGACCCGGACATCCCCGACGTGAAGGACGCGCTCGCCGTCGCCCTCGAGAAGCGGCTCGAGCTCGAGCAGGCGGACATCAACCTCAAAAACCAGGATATCTCCGTCCGCTTCACCCGGAACGCGCTCAAGCCCAGCCTGGCCGTTTTCGGCTTCTATGCCGGGGCCGGACTCCAGGGGACCTCCGTGGAGTCCGAGTCGGGCCTCATCGACGCCTTCTCCCAGAGCTTCCGGGGCACGTACCCGGAATATGCCGGGGGGTTCAGCCTGAACATCCCGCTGCGCAACCGCACGGCGCAGGCGGATAACCTCCGTTCGCAGCTCGAGCGGAACCAGCTGCTGATCAGCCGGCAGCGCTCCCGCAACTCCATCGAACTGGAGGTGCGCAAGGCCGTCATCGGGCTGATCCAGGGGAAGGCCCAGGTCGAGGCCGCGCGCAAGGCGTCCGAACTGGCGCGTGAAATCTGGGAGGGGGAGAAGATACGGCTGGAGGCGGGAGCCTCCACCTCCTACCAGGTGATTCTGCGGGAACGGGATTACACCGCGGCGCGGCAGGCGGAGGTCGCCGCGCAGATCGCGTGGGTGAAGGCCATGGTGGAAATGGACCGCGCCCGCGGGCTGGTCCTGGACCGCAACGGGATCGAGTACGCCGAGGCGCTCCGCGGCGAGATCTCGCGGGCTCCCCTGACCCCCTTCACCCCTTCCGGCGCCCGGGAGGTCGAGTGATGTCGGTCCTCGTGCGCCTCTTCGGCCGCCCGGCGCGGGTGGCGCTGCTCCTCGGCGTCCTCCCGGCGGCCGCCCCGGCGGAGGAGCCCGCGAGCGACCTTTCCCGGAACACGGAGTGGTTCCCGAGGGTCTACCGGCCCTACGTCATGCGGCCGATTCCGGAGCCGGAGTTCGCCAACCCCGAAGGGCTGCCGCGGCCCGGAGAGGGGGGGACGCTGCGCCTTTCCCTGGACCGGCTCGAAACGTCGGTCAGGGAGAACAACCTGGACATCCTCTTCTCCAGGAACGCGGCCCGGTACGCCGAGACCGACACGCTGCGGGTCAAGGGGGGCGGGGCGCCCCGCGGCGGGGCCGGGGTCCAGATCCCAAGCGGTCTTTTTGCCGGGGCGATCGGGGCCGGGGTCGGGGGCGCCGGGGGCCTGGGGGGATTCGGAGGGGTGGGCGGCATTACGGGGGGCGCCCGCCAGGTCTTCGGCTTCCCGCGCGGCAGCTACGATCCGACCCTGGCCCTCGGGTTCAGCGTCGACCGCACGACCAGCCCGCTGAATTCGGTCGTCGTCTCCGGCATCCCCGAGGTTTCGACCCGCTCGACCGCGCTGCTGGCGCGCTACTCGCAGGCCTTCACCACGGGGAGCAGCCTCAGCGTCTCCTTCAACAACATGCGCCAGAGTTCGACCCAGCGTTTCCTCCTCTACAACCCCGCCGTCGTTTCCCAGCTGTCCGTCAGCGTGACGCAGCAGCTGCTGAGCGGGTCCGGCCGGCGCATCGGCCGGCGTTTCCTCGATGTCGTGAAAAACGAGAAGGCCGTCATGAAGGAAGGGGTGCGGCTCCAGGTCAGCACCACCCTGGCCCGGGCACAGGGGGCCTACTGGGACCTGGTCGCCGCGCGGGAGAGCCTCCGGGTTGCCGAGCAGTCCCTGGCCGTGGCCGAGCGTCTGCTCGGGGACACCCGGATCAAGGACGAATTCGGGGCGGCGTCGGGGCTGGACGTGGTGACGGCGGAAAGCGAGGTGGCCGCGCGCCGGCGCGACCTGGTGACGGCCCGCACGACGCTCGAGATGCGGGAGATGGACCTGAAGAACCTGGTCAGCCGGGACCCCGGCCAGTGGGACTCCGTGCGCATCGAGCCCTCCGCCGCCCTCCCCGATCCGCGGGACGGGGACATCCCGGTACTGGACGAGGCGCTCGAACTGGCCATGCGCCACCGGCCGGAAATCCTGCAGGCCGAGACCGGCCTCCGCACCCAGGAAATCGCCGTCCGCTACGGCAAGGACCTCCTCCGGCCGAGCCTCCTGGTCTTCGCGAACTTCAACAGCTCCGGCCTCTACGGCGACCGGAGGATCCCCGATATCGACGGGGTCCCGGTACTCTACCCGGGGGGGCTGTCCCAGGCGCTCAGGCAGGTACGCGGCTGGACCTACCCCGAATACGCCGTCGGGTTCTCCTTTTCCATCAACATCCGGAACCGGGCGGCCGAGGCGGACTATTACCGGGCCCGGCGGGAGAAGGCCCAGAACGAGACGGCGCTCGAGCGTACGCGCAACGCCATCGCCCTGGAAGTGCGCCGGGTGCTGATCGATTTGGCCCAGTCCCGGGCCCGGGTCGAGGCCGCCCTCGAGGCGGAGCGGCTGAGCGGGGATGTGCTGGCGGCCGAGGAGGCGCGGCTCGAGGAAGGGGCGGCGGTGCCTTACGACGTCATTCGACGTCAGCGGGAGCACCGCGCCGCCCGGCTGGCCGCCGTCGAGGCCCGGGCCGCCTATGCCAAGGCCCTGGTGGAACTGAAACGAGCGACCGGAACCCTGGACTGAGGCGGCGGACTCAGCCCATCGTCTGCAGCAGTTTGTAACGGATCCCGTCGGCCAGGGCGATATAGCTCGCTTCCAGGATGTTTTCCGACACCCCCACGGTCGTCCAGGTTTCCTCCCCGTCCGTCTGCTGGATGTGCACGCGCACCCGCGAGCCCGTGCCGTGCGTCCCGGTCAGGACCCGGACCTTGTAGTCGATGAGCGTGACCGAACGCAGCGGTTCGAAGAACTGGTTCAGGGCGAGGCGCAGGGCCTTGTCCAGGGCGTGCACGGGGCCGTCCCCCTCGGCCACCGTGTGCACGGACTGATCCCCCACGCGCACCTTGACCGTGGCCTCGGACGTCACCTCCCCGCTCCGGTGCATGTCGGTGAACACGCGGAAATTGTCGATCCTGAAGAACTCCCGTTCGCCGTTGATGGCCGTTTCCAGCAGCACGCGCACGGAAGCCTCCGCCGCCTCGAATTCGTATCCCTGGCTCTCCAGTTTCTTGATCCGGTTGAGGGCGGGTTTCAGCTTCTCCTCATGTTCGGCGATGTCCAGCTTCATCTCCCGGGCCTTGAACAGGAGGTTGCTCCTGCCGGAGAGTTCCGAGACCAGGACGCGGCGCACGTTCCCGATTTTTTCCGGGACCACATGCTCGTAGGTGGCGGCATCCCGGATGACGGCGCTGACGTGGACCCCCCCCTTGTGGGCGAAGGCGCTCTCCCCGACGAAGGCGAGATCCTTGCGGTGCCGCAGGTTGGCGATCTGGCTGACGAACCGGGAGGCGCTGGTGAGAAGCTGGAGCCGCTCCCCGCCGATGACGGTCATCCCCATCTTCAGTTCGAGATTGGGGATGATGGAGCAGAGGTTCGCGTTCCCGCACCGTTCGCCGTAGCCGTTCATGGTCCCCTGGACCTGGACGGCGCCGCATTCCACCGCGGCGAGGGTGTTGGCCACCGCGAGCTCGGAATCGTTGTGGCAGTGGATGCCGAGCGGCAGCCCGACCACCGCCTGGACCCGGCCGACGGCCTCCTTTATGCGGGAGGGGAGGGAACCCCCGTTGGTGTCGCACAGGGTGATCAGGTCGGCCCCCCCCTCGGCTGCGGCGCGGAGGGTCTCCAGCGCGTATTCGGGGTTGGCGCCGAAGCCGTCGAAGAAATGTTCGGCGTCGAAGACCACCTCCCGGCCCCTGGATTTGAGGTAGGCGACCGAGGCGCGGATCAGTTCGCAGTTCCGGGCCAGGGGGATCCTCAGGGCCGCATGCACGTGGAAGTCCCAGGTTTTACCGAAGATGGTGACCACGGGGGTCGCGGCCTCGAGCAGCGCCTCGAGGTTGGGGTCTTCGCTCGGCTGGTTCCGGGCCAGGGCGGTGCTGCCGAAGGCGGCGATTCTGGCCGTCCGCCAGTTCTGGCGGGCGGCGATCCTGAAGAATTCCACATCCTTTTCGTTCGAGCCGGGCCACCCCCCCTCGATGTAGTGGAATCCCAGTTCGTCCAGTCTTCGCGCCACCCTCAGCTTGTCCTGCACCGAGAAGGCCACGCTTTCGCCCTGGGTCCCGTCCCTCAGGGTGGTGTCGTAAACGAATATTTTCACGCCTGCCTCCGCGGGCCCGCGGCGCCGGCGCGCCGGGCCCAAAAAAAAAGCCCTCACCCGTTCGGCGGATGAGGGCAGGGTGCATGCACCTTTACATGCCTCTATCCGCCGGGCGTCCCCCCGGTAATGCTGATAATGGCGATGCCTGTGACTGCGGTGCGGTCCGGGTGATTCATGTTCCGTGCGAAGCCCCCCAACCCGTTTAAATTGCCACAGCGCGGGGCCGTTTGCAAGGCCCGGGCGCAACGGGGCGCAGGCGGGCTGCGGGAAAGGGTGGGGTCAGTGCCGGAACACCACCAGCTTCGATTCGATCCCCTCGATCCGGTCGAGCGCCTGCTTGAGCTCCTTCGCCCGAGCCTCGCCGGCGATGTCCAGCACCAGCACCCCCTCGGGCGAGCTGTACCCCTCCCCTATCTCGTGGAGCCCGAGTCGCGTCCGGATCGCGTCTCCGAAGTTCGAGAGCGATTTCTGAACGGAAGGGGCCTTTTTCAGGCGATCGGTGACATGGACCAGAAGGAGCGCGTGCGCCGGTTTCCTGACGGCCATGGGAGAACCTCCAATTTCCTTTCCCGGGGGCGGTGAATCCGCCCGCAGCCGGTGCGTCCATCATAGAGCCAAAAGCCCGGTCCCATCAATCCGGAAATGGGGCCCGGTAACGGAATCGATGGGCCCGCCGCGGTGGTCTACGGGAAGTGGAGCCGGATCCGCACGATTTCCGGGCGGTTCCCGATGCGCAGGGGCGGCCCCCAGGTCCCGACCCCGCAGGACACGTAATAATGGGTGTCCCCGGAGCGCCGGTACCCCCACGGGACCTCGTACAGCATCCTGACGACGAGGTGCAGCGGCCACAGCTGCCCGTAGTGGGTGTGCCCCGAGAGCTGGAGCGTGACTCCGTGCCTGGCCGCTTCCTCCAGTTCGAAGGGCTGGTGGTCGAGGAGGATGACGGGGCAGCCGTCGTCGATCCCGTCCATGAGAGCGTCGAGCCCCTTCCGGCGCAGCCCGGTGAACCGTCCGATCGATCGGTCCTCGCGCCCCACGAGATGGAACGCGTCCCCGATCCGGACCTTTTCGTCCCGCAGCAGGGTGACGCCGTGGGCACGGAGGTAGGCGGCGGCTTCCTCCACCCCCCCGATATATTCGTGGTTTCCGGTCACGGCGTAGGTTCCGAAGCGGGAGCGGATGTTCTCGATCGCCGCCCCCAGGTCCTGCCGGATGACGGGGGCGAGATCCTCGTCCACGATGTCGCCCGGCAGCAGCACGATATCGGGGTGCAGGCGGTTGATCCGGTCGACGATGCCGTCCAGCCGGGCGCGCCCCACGATGGTTCCCAGGTGAATGTCGGACGCGGCCACGATGTCGAGGCTTTCCATCCCCCCGCACCGGCGCGCCACCTCGATGTCGAGCGTCCGGACCACCGGGAAGAGCGAGTTCACGTACCCCCCGGCCAGGCAGAGGGCCGTCGCCGCCAGGACCGTCGCGAGGGTCGCGAGCTTGGCCCGGGCGAGATCGCGCGTGACGGCGGCGGGGAAGAAGGGGAGGAACCGGTGCACCAGCCGCAGCAGGTCGACAGTGAGGGCGGCGAGCAGGAGGTAGACGACGGCGCCCAGCCAGAAGGAGCCGATCCAGATGAGGATGGTGGCCGGCGGGGAAGGGAGGAGGTTCTCGAAGACGCGCCCGCCGACGAAGGAGAGGGTCAGAAACCAGAAGAGGACGATGTAGGGGCGCCGCAGCGCCGAGCCGCGGGGGAGGGCGGCGAGCCCGCGGATGAAGAGGTACCAGCTGATCAGCCCCAGCGTGGCGAGGAACAGGGTGAAGAAAACGAGCATCATCATCATTCTCATGGCGCGGCCGCGGGTTCCGGCGGAAGGGTCCTCCCCGTCCGGGGCCTGCCGGTCACGGCGGGCCGTCGGCATCATAAAACAGATCGCCGCCCGCCGGAAGCGATAAAGATTGCGCCCTCCCCGCCGCGCTTCTGTTAGAATGGCATGCGGCGCGGGAAGATTTCGCCTTGAACCCGGATCCCGGATGACTTATATAAATCTTCCCGTGCGAGGACGTGGATGCCGGCAGCCGGGAACTTACCCTGAAGGAGGGACGCAATCATGGCGCTCATCGATTTTGGAGGCGTTAAGGAAGAGGTCGTTACGCGGAAGGAATTTCCCATGAGCCGCGCGCGCAAGGTGCTCAAGGGGGAGACGATCGCCGTCATCGGATACGGCGTTCAGGGCCCGGCGCAGGCCTTGAACATGAAGGACAACGGTTTCAACGTCATCATCGGGCAGTCGAAAAAGTACCCGAAGGACTGGGATCGCGCCCGGAAGGACGGGTGGGTGCCCGGGAAGACCCTCTTTACCATCGAAGAGGCCTGCGAGCGGGGGACCATCATCGAGATGCTGGTGTCGGACGCCGCCCAGCGGGCGATCTGGCCCGTGGTCGAGGAGAGGCTGGCCCCGGGCAAGGCTCTCTATTTCTCCCACGGCTTTTCCATCGCCTACAGCAAGCAGACGGGCGTCGTCCCCCCCAAGGACGTCGATGTCATCATGGTGGCCCCCAAGGGGTCCGGGACGTCGCTGCGGCGGAATTTTCTCTCCGGCGCGGGCATCAACTCCAGCTTCGCCGTGGAACAGGACGCCACCGGCCGCGCCCGTGAAAGGTGCATGGCGCTCGGGATCGCGGTGGGATCGGGATATCTCTTCCCGACGACGTTCAAAAAGGAAGTCTTCAGCGACCTGACCGGGGAGCGGGGCATCCTGATGGGCGCGCTGGCGGGGGTGATGGAGGCCCAGTACGACGTGCTCCGGCGCCACGGCCACAGCCCCAGCGAGGCGTTCAACGAAACGGTCGAGGAGCTGACCGAAAGCCTGATCCGCCTGGTCGCCGAAAACGGGATGGACTGGATGTACGCCAACTGCTCCGCCACCGCCCAGCGCGGCGCCCTGGACTGGCTGCCGAAATTCAAGAAGGCGGTGAAGCCCGTCTTCGCGGAACTCTACAAGCGGGTGGCCAGCGGGGAGGAGACCAAACGGGTCCTCCAGTCCTGCGGCAAGGCCGATTACCAGAAGCAGCTGGGCAAGGAACTGAAGGCCATGGCGGACTCCGAGATGTGGCGGGCCGGGAAGGCGACGCGCGCCCTGCGGCCGAAGGAGCCGGCCAAGAAGAACATCGGCGTGGCCAAGGGGACGGTCGGAAGGGCGTCCAACTAGCGCTTTGCTCGAACTGCAGGTGTACGGGAGCCCCCCGGAGATTCCGGGGGGCGTCCCTTTTTAGGCCCGCGTTGCGGGTCATATTCGGGAGGCGACGATGGGCGAGGTCAAACTGCCCCGGAAGTTCGTGAGCAGGTATCCGCACAAATTCTCCAAGGGGAAACAGCAGTTTCTGCGGGGGCGCCGCATCCTCCCCTCGCCGGTCACGGGGAAGGAGACGCTGCCCGAACTGATCGACGGCGCCTTCCTGGCCTACAACGGGGGACGGCTCCAGGAAGCCTGCCGCCTCTTCACCGAGAAGATGGCCCGGCCGAAAGTGACCGTGGGCATGAGCCTGGCGGGGGCGATGACGCCGGCCGGGCTGGGCGCCGCGGTGGTGGTCCCCCTGATCAAGGCCGGGCTGGTGGACTGGATCGTGGCCACGGGGGCCAACCTCTACCACGACATGCACTACGCGATGAACCTCCCGCTCTACCGCGGGTCCCCCTTCTCCCCCGACCCGGAGCTCCGGCGCCTGGGCGTCGTGCGCATCTACGACATCCTGCTCGACTACAACGACGTCCTCATGGCCACCGACCACGTCCTGCGCCAGGTGCTGATGCAGCCCGAATTCCAGAAGGAGATGGGGACCACCGAGCTGCACTACCTCCTGGGGAAATACTGCGCGGAATTCGAGGAGCAGACCGGGCGCAAGGACAGTTCGCTCCTGGCCGCCGCCTACCGCGCCGGGGTCCCGTGCTTCTGCCCCTCCCCGGGCGATTCCACCATCGGCATGAACGTGGCCGGGCTGGAATTGCGCAAGAACGCGCTGCGCATCAACCCCTCGCGCGACGTCAACGAGAGCACCGGCATCGTGCTGGCCGCCAAGCGCGCGGGGCACAAGACCGGGACGCTGCTGATCGGCGGCGGTTCGCCCAAGAACTTCACCCTCCAGACGGAGCCGCAGATCCAGGAAATCCTCCGGGTCAAGGAGGAGGGGCACGATTACTTCATCCAGTTCACCGACGCGCGCCCCGACACGGGGGGCCTTTCCGGGGCCACCCCGCAGGAGGCGGTCACCTGGGGCAAGGTGGACCCGACGCAGCTCCCCGACGCCGTCGTCTGCTACGTCGACTCGACCGTGGCCTTCCCCCTCCTCGCGCACTACGCCCTCGCCCGCTCCAAACCGCGGAAGCTCAAGCGCCTCTACGACCGGCTTCCCGAAATCATGGAGCTGGTGACCGAGGAGTACTGGAAGCACAACAAGACCCTGTAACCGGAGGATGGCGGCGGGGCCCGCCCCGCCGCCGGTCCGCGCGGCCGACCATGATCAAGACATCGCAACTGAAAGAGCTGGCGCGGAAGCACGGGACGCCCCTGTTCGTCGTGGACCACGAGGCCCTGCGGGGGAATTTCCAGGCGTTCCGGCGCTGCCTGCCGCGGGTGCAGCCGTACTACGCGGTCAAGGCCAACCCCGACCCGGAGATCGTGCGGACCCTCTACCGGATCGGGTCCAGCTTCGACGTGGCCTCCATCGCCGAGTTCAACCTCGTCTACGAAAACATCCGTGCCCTCCCGGCCGACGAGCGACAGAACTTCATCTGGGACAAGATCATCTATTCCAATCCCATCAAGGACCGCCGCACGCTCGAGGAACTCGACTGCTACCGCCCCCTGGTGGTCTACGACAACGCCGAGGAGATCGGGAAGATCCGCCGGCACGCGCCCAACGCCGGGCTGGCGTTGCGCATCCGGGTTCCGAACACCGGCTCGATGGTGGAGCTGTCGAGCAAGTTCGGGGCCGCCCCCGGGGAAGCCGTGGACCTCATGGAGCAGGCGGCCGATGCGGGCCTCGCGGTGGAGGGGCTGGCGTTCCACGTGGGAAGCCAGTGCACGAATTTCGAGAACTACGTCCAGGCGCTGGGGACGTCGGCCGCCATCATGGAGGAAGCGGACTCCCGGGGGCTCCGGCTGAAGCTCCTGGACATCGGGGGCGGCTTCCCCGCCCGCTACGACCGGCACGTGCGCCCGTTCCGGGACCTGGCCAAGATCCTGGGCGCCGAAATCCGCAGGTTGTTCCCGAAGGACCTGGAAGTCATCGCGGAACCGGGACGGTACATGGTGGGCACCGCCGCCACGGCGGTGGCCGAGGTGATCGGCAAATCGGAACGCGACGGGAAGCGCTGCTACTACATCAACGACGGGATCTACCACACCTTTTCAGGCATCCTGTTCGATCACTGCCAGTACCACCTGAAGGCGTTCAGGCGGGGACCCACGCGGATTTCGGCCGTCTTCGGCCCCACCTGCGACGCCCTGGACACCGTGTCCCAGGCGGAGGACCTCCCCGAGCTCGACCTGGGCGATTGGGTCTACTCGGAGAACATCGGGGCCTACAGCCACGCGTCTTCCACCTGGTTCAACGGCTTCCCGCCCGCGAAGGTGGTTCACGTCAACGTCTGATCCGCCCGGGGTCCCGATTCCCCGCGGGCGACTACCCGTTTTTCCGCTCGAATTCGCGCATGAACTCCGCCAGCGCCTCGACCGAAGCCGCCGGTACGGCGTTGTAGATGCTGGCCCGGATGCCGCCGACCGACCGGTGCCCCTTGAGGCCCACCATCCCCGCCGCCTTGGTTTCGGCGATGAAGCGCGCCTCCAGCTCCTCCGTGCCGAGACGCCAGACGACGTTCATGATGGAGCGGCTCTCCGCCTCGACGGGGGAGTTCCAGAAGTCGCTGGAATCGAGCACCTGGTAGAGGGTGGCCGCCTTCCGTTCGTTTTCCCGCTCCATCGCCGCCACCCCTCCCCGCGCTTCCATCCATTCGCACGTTAGCTTGAGCATGTAGATGGCCCACGTGTTCGGGGTGTTGTACAGGCTGCCGTCGGCGATGTGGGTCGTGTAGCGGAAGAAGAGGGGGACGTTCTCCGGCACGCGCTGGGCGAGGTCCCGGCGGAGGATCACGACCGCGAGGCCCGACGGCCCCAGGTTCTTCTGGGCGCCTGCGTAGGCGACGGCCATCCGGGTGATGTCGACCTCGCGCGAGAGGATGTCGCTCGACATGTCCACGACGAGCGGGGCTTCCGTTTCGGGAAACCGGGTCCAGCGGATGCCGCCTATGGTTTCGTTGGAGCAGATGTGGACGTACTCCGCGTCCGGGAGGAGCCGCAGCTCCGCGGGGCCGGGGATCCGGGCATAGCGGTCGGCTTTCCCGCTCCAGGCCACGTTGACGGGTCCCGTGATCCGGGCTTCCTTGACGGCGCGGGTGGCCCAGCTCCCGGTGTCGACGTAGTCGGCGCTTTTCCCCGGCCTGCGCAGGTTCAGCGGGAGCATGGCGAACTGGAGGCTGGCCCCCCCCTGGAGGAAGAGCACGGCGTAGTCTTCGGGCACCTTCATCAGGCGTCGGATCCCGGCCTCGGCGCCGTCCACGATGGCCTGGAACTCCCTGGAGCGGTGGGAGATCTCCATGACCGACATGCCGATGCCCCCCAGGTCGGTCAGTTCCTCCCGGGCCTTCTCGATGACTTCCAGCGGCATCGCCGCCGGGCCTGCGTTGAAATTATGTATGCGCGCCATCTGTCGTCTCCTCCACGAAAACCAGATCGTATTCCATTTTGAGCCGGGATCCAAACCCCGGCGCGAAATTCCAATGATGCCACTAACCCCTTCCGGGAAACAGGCGAGAAATCGATTTTTCGGCCGCCGGCGTTTCCCGGCCGGGCGGCGGGGCCGGTTTGGCCTTGACTTGGGGGCCGGGCCGGGTACAATTCGGCCGGTGACGGTTTGGGAGACAGGCGCCCGCCGGAGCCCGCGGCCGGCGATGGGCCGGGCCGCGAGGGTGTGCTTGAGGTCCCGTTCCGCCCGGCTTTATACCTCAGCCAGAATGTGAGATACTCATGTTTCGGAACAGGACGGCGCCCGGCTGCGGGCCGCCTCCTTCCAGGGGCGGTTCCGACCGTTTCCGCCTCCGCCGGAAGGGCCGCGTTTCCGTCGCGTGGGGAATTCGTTGGAGCAGATCATGTCACTACTGACCGAGCGTGTGCAGTGCAGGGAGTTGCTGGATAAGCTGATGCCGGTGGAAGAGGCGGTCAGGTTCGTCGGGGACCGCTCGAAAATCGCCATCAGCGGGTTCACCAAGACGGGGGAACCCAAAACCTTCATCCCCGCCCTGGCCCGCCACCTGGCGCAGTACGCGCCCAAGACCAGGATCGGCCTCTTCAGCGGGGCCTCGCTTTCGGAGGACGTGGAGGGACCGATCTCCTCGTACGTGGGAAAGCGCGGCCCGTACATGTCCTCCAAGGCCTCCCGGAAGCTGATCCATTCCGGGGAGATGGACTTCACCGACGTCCACCTCTCCTCCTTCGCCCGGAACCTGATCTACGGGTTTTACGGCGGGATCGATCTCGCGGTGGTGGAGGTCTCCCGTATCCGTCCCGACGGCAGCGTGGTCCTGTCCGGTTCTGTCGGGGTGTCGGCGGAAGCCCTGACCATCGCGAAGAAGATCATCCTCGAGGTGAACACGGCGATCCCCGATTACACCGGGTTTCACGATATCGCTCTCCCGAGCGTCCACCCGAAGGTGGGCTGGCCCATCCCCATCGTCAACGTGGGCGACCGCGTCGGCCTTCCCTACGTGGAGATCGACAAGAGCAGGGTGGCGGCCATCATCCATTCCGAGAAGCCCGATTTCCCGGTCAGCTTCAAGCCGACGACCGAAACCGAGACCCGGATCGCCCAGAACGTCATCGAGTTCCTCATGTACTGCCACAAGACGTTCCACTGGGGCAGCCGCCTCCCCCCCATCCAATCGGGGGTCGGCAACGTGGCCAATGCCATCGTCGGGGAACTCTACAAATCCCCGTTCAAGAAGATCCGCTTCTGGACCGAGGTGTTCCAGGACGGGATGATGCGCTACGTCGAGGACGACGAGAAATTCGATCACGCGTCGGCGACCGCCGTCTCCTTCTCGGAGGACAAGCGCCAGGAGTTCATGCGCCTCTTCACCCGGTGCCGGGAAAAGGTGGTCCTGCGCCCGATGTGGATGTCGAACAACGCGGAGATGATCACGCGCCTGTTCGTGATCGCCATGAACACCCCGATCGAGGTCGATATCTACGGTCACGTCAATTCGACCCATATCGACGGCTCCCGGGTGGTCAACGGCCTCGGCGGAAGCGGCGATTTCTTCCGGCACGCCTATCTCAGCATCGTCCACACCCCCTCGGTCCGGCGCCTGAGGGACGGGAGGGTCGTCAGCTGCGTGCTCCCCTACGTGCGCCACATCGACCACACGGAGCATGACATCCATTGCGTGGTGACCGAGCAGGGGTTCGCCCTGAACACCGAGATCCGTTCGGCGCGGCGCCGCGCGGAGGACATCATTTCAAAGTGCGCGCACCCCCATTTCCAGCCGGTGCTGCGCGAATACATGAAAATCGCCGGCGATGGAGACCAGCCCCGGCTGGCCAACATGGATCTGCTCGAAGGCTGGTGGAAGGATTACGACGCCGCCTGCCGCTCCTTTCCCGACCCGGCCGCCTGAGCGGAATCGGGTGACGCCCCGGGGGCGAGGCCCCCGGGTGCGCTCCCCGGTCAGCGCCTGCCCGTGAGCCGCCCGAGGTAGCGGTCGACGGCCTCGGCCGCGCGGCGCCCCTCCGCGATGGCCCGGACCACCAGGGACTGCCCGCCCTGCATGTCCCCCGCGGCGAAGATTCCGGGGACGGTCGTCATGAGGGCCTCATTCGTTGCGATGCTTCCCCGACCGTCCAGTCCGATGCCGGTTTCCTCGAACATCGGGTTGGGCGCCGCCCCCGTGAACCCCAGCGCCAGCAGGACGAGATCCGCCTCGAGGGTGAAGTCGGAGCCCGCGACCGGATCGAACCGGGGGGGCGCCCCCACCCGGACGGCGTGCAGGTGCGTCACCTTTCCCCGGGAGTCCCCGCTGAAACGGGTGGTGGCGGCGCCCCAAAGGCGCACCCCCCCCTCCTCGTGCGAGCTTTCGGTGCGCAGCATCCGGGGCCAGAGGGGCCAGGGGGTCTCGGGCGCCCTTTCCACCGGGGGTTCCGGGAGAATTTCGATCTGGTGGACGGAGAGCGCCCGCTGGCGGTGGCAGGTCCCGAGGCAGTCCGCGCCCGTGTCCCCTCCTCCCAGGATCACCACCCGCTTCCCGGTGGCCTGGATGTCGTCCCCCGGGTCGACGCGGTCGCCGGCCGAGCGGCGGTTCTGCCGGACGAGGAAGTCCATGGCGAAATGGATCCCCCCGAGTTCCCGGCCGGGAAGCGTGAGGTCCCTCGGCCGCTCCGCCCCCCCGGCGAGCAGGAGCGCGTCGAATTTCCGGCGCAGCCCCTCGAGCGGCACGTCCACGCCGACATGGACGCCGGTCTCGAACGCAATCCCCTCCTCCCGGAGCTGTTCCAGCCGGCGGTCGATGATGTCCTTGTCCAGCTTGAAGTCGGGGATCCCGTAGCGCAGCAGGCCGCCGATGCGGTCCGCCTTCTCGAAGACGACGACGGCGTGCCCCGCGCGGTTGAGTTGCTGCGCCGCCGCGAGCCCCGCCGGCCCCGACCCGATGACGGCCACGCGCCGTCCGCTCCGGATTTCCGGGGGTTCCGGGCGGATCCACCCCTCCCGGAACGCGCGTTCGACGATGGCGTTCTCGATCGTCTTGATGCTCACCGCCGGTTCGTTGATCCCCAGCACGCAGGCGGCCTCGCACGGGGCGGGGCAGACCGTTCCGGTGAATTCGGGGAAGTTGTTCGTGCTGTGGAGCGCGCGGATGGAGTCCCGCCAGCGGCCGCGGTAGACCGTGTCGTTCCAGTCGGGGATGAGGTTGCCCAGGGGGCACCCCCAGTGGCAGAAGGGAACGCCGCAATCCATGCAGCGCGCCCCCTGGATCTCCAGTTCCTCCTCGGGGAGGCCCTGGTAGACGGGAAAGAAGTCCCGGACGCGCTCCGCGACCGGCCGCCTCGGGGCGGTAGTGCGTTCATATTCCAGGAATCCCGTTGCCTTACCCATGGATCTCCTCCCTTTGCCCGTCCTGCGCTTCGGCCCCCCCGGCGAGGGCCCTCCTGTACTCGTGCGGGAACACCTTGACGAATTTCGGGGCGAGCGAGTCCCACTCCCCGAGGATGCGCCCGGCGCGCGGGCTTCCGGTCAATTCCCGGTGCCGCTCGACGAGGCCCCGGACAAGCTCCGTGTCCGCCGCGTCCATGGGGACCAGGTCCACGCCCGCGCGGTTGCAGCGGGTGGCGCCGAAGGTGCCGTTTTCATCGAGCACGTAGGCGAGGCCGCCCGTCATGCCGGCGGCGAAATTCCTCCCGGTCTCCCCCAGGACGACGACGGTCCCGCGCGTCATGTATTCGCAGGCGTGGTCGCCGACCCCCTCCACCACGGCGACGGCGCCCGAATTGCGGACCGCGAAGCGTTCCCCCGCCATGCCGTTGAAAAAAGCCTCCCCCCCGGTGGCCCCGTACAGGGCCACGTTGCCGATGATGATGCTCTCCTCCGGGGCGAACGCGGACCCCCCGGGGGGGTAGACGACGATCCTCCCGCCGGAGAGCCCCTTGCCGACGTAATCGTTGGCGTCCCCTTCGAGCGTGAGGGTGATCCCGTGGGCCAGGAAGGCCCCGAAACTCTGTCCCGCGGAGCCGGAGAAATGGACGCGGATCGTGTCGTCCGGGAGTCCCGCCGACCCGTGGCGCCGGGCGATTTCGCCGCTCAGCATGGCGCCCACGGTGCGGTGGGTGTTGCGGACCGGCAGCTTCATCCCTACGGGAACGCCGGTTTCGAGAGCCTCGCGCGCATGGTCGATCAGGGTGTAGTCCAGCGCCTGGTCCAGGCCGTGATCCTGCCGGGAGAGGCAGCGACGGCCGACCCTCCCCGGGACCGGCGGGTTGTAGAAGATGGAGGAGAAATCGAGCCCCTTCGCCTTCCAGTGGTCGATCGATTCCTGGATGTCGAGCATGTCCACGCGGCCGATCATCTCGTCCAGGGTGGCGAACCCCATTTCGGCCATCAGCTCCCGCACCTCCTCCGCCACGAAGAAGAAGTAGTTGATGACGTGCTCCGGCTGACCCTTGAATTTCCGGCGCAGCCGGGGGTCCTGGGTGGCGATGCCGACGGGGCAGGTGTTGAGGTGGCACTTGCGCATCATGACGCAGCCCAGGGCCACCAGGGGCGCGGTCGAGAAGCCGAATTCCTCGGCCCCGAGCAGGGCGGCGACGACCACGTCCCGCCCCGTCTGCAGCTTGCCGTCGGTCTGCAGCCTTACGCGGCTGCGCAGGTCGTTGATGACCAGGACCTGCTGGGCTTCCGCCAGCCCCAGTTCCCACGGGATTCCCGAATGCCGGATGGAGGTCAGAGGGGAGGCCCCCGTGCCGCCGTCGTGGCCGCTGATCAGGATGACGTCGGCGTGCGCCTTGGCCACCCCCGCCGCGACCACGCCGACCCCGACCTCGGCCACCAGCTTCACCGAGATGCGCGCCTGCGGGTTGACGTTCTTCAGGTCGTAGATCAGCTGTGCGAGGTCCTCGATGGAGTAGATGTCGTGGTGCGGGGGGGGGGAGATCAGCTGCACCCCGGGGGTGGAGTGGCGCACCCGGGCGATCACCTCGTCGACCTTGTGCCCCGGGAGTTGTCCCCCTTCGCCGGGCTTGGCCCCCTGGGCCACCTTGATCTGGAGCTCCTCGGCGTTGACCAGGTAATGGGCGGTGACGCCGAAACGGCCCGAGGCCACCTGCTTGATGGCGCTCCGGCGCCAGTCGCCGTCCGGGTCCTTGAGGAAGCGGGCTTCGTCCTCCCCCCCCTCCCCCGTGTTGGAGCGGGCGCCGATCCGGTTCATGGCGATGGCCAGGGTTTCGTGGGTTTCCTTGCTGATGGAGCCGTAGGACATGGCTCCCGTGGCGAAGCGACGGACGATCTCGCTCGCCGGCTCGACCTTTTCGATGGGGAGCGCGTGCGCCGCCTTCCTGAGCTTCATCAGCCCCCGCAGCGTCGAGCGCCGGCGGCTCTGATCGTTGATGAGGCGGGAGAACTCCCGGTATTTTTCATAATTCGACGAGCGCACCGAGTGCTGCAGGCTGGAGATGGTCTCGGGGTTGAAAGAATGGTATTCCCCCCCGGTCCTGTAGTGGTATTCCCCGCCCATTTCGAGCTCCGCCTCGGAGTCGGAGGTGGCCCGGAAGGCGAAATCGTGCCTGGTCTTGACCTCGTCGGCGAGCACGTCGAGCCCGACCCCCTCGATTCTCGAAGGGGTGCCGGTGAAATAGCGCTCGATGACCGACCGGTCGAGCCCGATCGCCTCGAAAGCCTGGGCCCCCTGGTAACTCTGCAGCGTCGAGATCCCCATCTTGGACAGGACCTTCAGCAGCCCCTTGTTCACGGCCTTTTCGTACCGGGCGATCGCCGCCGCGGGCTGGAGCCCCTCCGGCAGCCATCCGCGCCGGTGGAGATCCTCGATCGATTCCAGCGCCAGGTAGGGGTTCACGGCGCTGGCGCCGTATCCCAGCAGGAGGGCGAAATGCATCACCTCCCGGGGCTCCCCCGATTCCACGATGAGGGCCACCTGGGTCCGGGTCTTTTCGCGGATCAGGTGGTTGTGGACCGCGGTCAGGGCGAGCAGGCTGGGGATGGGGGCATAGTCTTCCTCGATCCCGCGGTCGGAGAGGATCAGCATCGTGTACCCGGACTCGATCGCCAGGGAAGCGCGCCGGCACAACCCGGTCAGGGCCCTTTCGAGTTCCCCCCCCCCGCCGCCGACGCGGAAGAACATCGGGAGGGTGGTGGCCAGGAAATCACCCCAGGAAAGGCGGCGCAGTTTTTCGAGATCGTGGTTGGTCAGGATCGGGTGGCCGAGCTTCAGGGTATGGCAGTGCCGGGGGGTTTCCTCGAGGAGGTTGCGCTCGACCCCGATGAAGCTCGTGAGCGACATCACCAGTTCCTCCCGGATCGGATCGATGGCGGGGTTGGTCACCTGGGCGAACTGCTGCTTGAAGTAGTTGAACAGCAGCTGGGGCCGGTCGGACAGGCAGGCCAGCGGGGTGTCGATTCCCATCGAGCCCACGGGCTCCTGCCCCTCGGACGCCATCGGCGAGAGGATCCTGCGGAGCTCCTCGTGGGTGTATCCGAACTCCCGCTGCCTCTGGAGGATCGATGCGAACTCGGTGGGATGCCACCGCGGCGGATCGGGAAGGTCGTCGATCGTCGTCTGGTTCTCCCGGAGCCACTCGGCGTAGGGGCGCCGGCGGGCCAGCCGGTCCTTGAGTTCGGCGTCGGGGATGATGCGCCCCTCCTCCATGTCCACGAGCAGCATCCGGCCGGGCTGGAGCCGGCCCTTGAGCCGGGTCTCCTCGGGCCGGGCGGGGAGCACCCCCGCCTCCGAAGCCATGACCACCATGTCGTCGCTCGTGACGACGTAGCGGGCGGGCCGCAGGCCGTTGCGGTCGAGCGTCGCCCCGATCACGCGGCCGTCGGTGAAGGCGATGGCCGCGGGCCCGTCCCACGGTTCCATCAGGGAGGCGTGGTATTCGTAGAAGGCCTTTTTGTGCGCCGGCATGGTGTCGTCCCCGTCCCAGGCCTCGGGCACCAGCATCGCCATGGCGTGGGGCAGGCTGCGCCCGGACATCACCAGCAGTTCCAGCACGTTGTCCAGGATGGCCGAGTCGCTCCCCCCGGGCATCGCCACCGGGAACAGCTTCCCGATCTCCTCCCCGAACAGGGGGGAGGCCAGGATCGACTGCCGCGCCTCCATCCACCCCAGGTTCCCCTTCAGGGTGTTGATCTCCCCGTTGTGGCAGAGCATGTGGAACGGGTGGGCCAGCTTCCAGGCGGGGAAGGTGTTGGTGCTGAAGCGCTGGTGCACCAGGCAGAGGGCGCTCTCGGTGAGGGGATCGGCCAGTTCCCGGTAGAAATCGCCGATCTGGGTGGCCAGCAGGAGTCCCTTGTAGACGATGGTCCTCGAGGAGAGGGACGGGATCCCGAAAGAGTGCCGGTCGCGCAGGTCCGACCGGTCCACCTCGGCTTCGATCCGCTTGCGGACGATGTACAGCCGGCGCTCCAGCGACCCGGGGTCCATCCCGGGGGCGCGCCGGATGAAAACCTGCTCGATGTAGGGCTGGGTGGCGCGGGCGACTCGGCCGATGGCGCCGGCCGACAGGGGGGTGTCTCTCCACCCCAGGAGGTGGAGCCCCTCCTCGCGGATGACGCGCTCGACGATTCCCTCGCACATCAGCCTCTGGTGCCGCTCCACCGGGAGGAACATCATGCCGACGCCGTATTCGCCCGGCAGGGGAAGGGTGAACCCGCAGGAGGCGCACTCGCGCTCGAAAAACGCGTGCGGGATCTGGATCAGGAGCCCGGCCCCGTCCCCGGTCACGGGGTCGCTGCCGCTGGCCCCCCGGTGCTGCAGGTTGACCAGAATCTGGATCCCCTTCAGGATGATGTCGTGCGACGGCACCCCCTTGATGCTGGCGATGAATCCGAGGCCGCAGGCGTCCCGTTCAAACGCCGGGTCGTACAGCCCCTGCTTTTCCGGAGTGCCCCCGCTGCCGTAAGGCTCTTTCATTGGAGCGAACCCTTTCTGTCCAGTAAGACACAGGACCGCCGGAACCCGGGTCCTCCCCGGCCCTCCCGGTCCCCCATAAAAAATTACTTGCGGAACCGACCGCAATCAATCGCGTATTTTTTGACCTTGTAATTCAGGACGCGCTCCGTCGTGCTCATCAAGCGGGCGGCGCGGCTGCAGTTGCCCCGTGTCGTCTTCAGGGCGTCCAGGATGAGGTCCTTCTCGTAGGAGGCGACGGCGTCTCCGAGCGACACCTTGACTACGGTTTCGCTGGCCTCGGCGGTCTGGAGCGTCGGGGGGAGGTGATGCGCGTGGATGACGTTGCCGTCGCAGACCAGCACCGCCCGTTCGATGGTGTTTTCCAGTTCGCGGACGTTTCCGGGCCAATGGTAGCTCATCAGCATGTCGATGGCCGGGGTGGAGATGCGCCGGATGTTCTTGGTGTGTTCCTTGGTGTACTTCTCCAGGAAGAAATCGGTGAGCGCCATGACGTCGGGCTTGCGCTCCCTCAGCGGGGGGATGAAGATGCTGAATACGTTCAGGCGGTAGTAGAGGTCTTCGCGGAAAGTCCCCTCGGAGATCGCCTTCTCGAGGTCCTTGTTGGTCGCCGTGATCAGCCGGGCCTTGATCTTGATGGTTTCCGTGCCGCCGAGCCGCTCGAACTCCCGTTCCTGGATGACGCGCAGGAGCTTCACCTGGGTCGTCGGGTTCAGGTCGCCGATCTCGTCGAGAAAGAGGGTGCCTCCCTCCGCCATCTCCAGGCGCCCCGGCTTGCGCGCGTGGGCCCCGGTGAAGGCGCCTTTTTCATAGCCGAAAAGCTCCGATTCGATCAGCGTGTCGGGCAGGGCGGCGCAGCTGACCTTGATGAAGGGCTTCTTGGCCCGGGGCGAATTGTAGTGAATGGCGTGGGCGATCAGCTCCTTCCCGGTGCCCGATTCGCCCCGGATCAGCACCGAGGTGCTCGTTCCCGCGACCTGGACGATCTGCTCGTAGACCTGGCGCATGCTGCCGCTGCTCCCCACCATGTTGGAGAAATCGTAGCGCTCGCGCAGTTCCTCCCGCAGCTGGGTGTTTTCCGCCACGAGCTTCCGGGTTTCGGCCTGCACGAGCCCTTCCACCCTCACGGCCTGTCCGATGATGCCCGCGATGACGCGGAGGAACTTGACGGTGCGGTCGTAGTCGCGGTCCTTCTTGAAGCGCATATCCACCCCGAGAGCCCCCACCGTCTTCCGTCCCACCATGATCGGGACGCAGAAGTAGGTCAATTCCTCCCGGAGCCCCTTCCGCTGGGCCGCGCGGTTGAGCAGCATCGGTTCCTTGCTCACCTGCGGCACGATGATGGGTTTGCCGCTCTCGACCACGCGCCCGGTGATTCCCTCACCGAGGCGGTATTGCGCCCGCTGCCCCTCGGCGCTGATCCCGTTGGAGGCTTCGATGTGCAGCCCGCCGTCCGCCCTCTCGAGCGTCACCGCGCTGCGGAACATCCCGTGGCGGCTCTCCAGGATCTCCAGCGCCCGGTGGAGCGAGTGCTTGAGATTCAGGGTGCCGGAAAGGGCCTGGTTCAGTTCCAGGAGGGTGGCCAGTCTCTGCGTCTCGGTGGACGGTTGTCGGCGCATGGAGCCTCTATTACAAAAATGTAAAAACCGAAACATCATCCTACCGAAGTGTGATACGGGCGTCAAGGCCCGGATCGCGCGAAATCTCCGGGCGGGCGGTTTCGGCCGGCGGTGCTTCCGGGGAGCTTCAAAAATTTCGTTTGTCTGTCCAAATATTTGGATTATGCTGGGGCGCCATTTCGGGCATTTCGGGACAGATTCTGGTTAATGCATTGCAGTAAAAGGAGATGTATTTCCGGTTCCCGGTTGATGCGGTTGGCATGGAATATGCTTCCAAGGCAGTGGTATTTTCAAAATCCAGGCTCTGGCCCTGAAACTTGGTTTTCGGCGCACGAAAATAATTCGCGGTCCCTTCCCGCGATGCCAGGGATTTTCAAGCGCTGAGGATTCAAGTTTAGGGCCGGGCTTGGCAGCCCTCCCCCTTCCCGGCAGACCGCTGCGACCTACTCCATTTCGGGGAAGATCTGGATGTAGGCCTCTTCGCGGAGCTGGGCGATGAAACGATCGTATTCGGGGCTGCGCTTCTGCTGGTACAGCTTGTTCTTGATCTCCTCTTTGACCTCTTCCAGCGGAAGCACCACGGGCGCCCGGCGGGCGTCCACCCGGTAGATCACGTACCCCTCTTCCAGCTTCGAGGGCCTGGAAACCTCTCCCTCAGCGAGTCCGGCGACGGCCTTGGCGGTGTCGGGATTGAGCTTGGCGCTGAGATAGGTCCCGATGCTCCCCCCCTTGTCCGCGGTCGGACCCTTGGAATACTGGCTGGCCAGAGCGGCGAACGGTTCCCCCTGCCGGAGCCGCCGGTACAGCTCTTCCGCACGGGTCTCGGCGGCCGTACTCCCTCCGGCGTCCGTGATCAGGATCTCGCTGAGGGTGATCTCCTCGGGAGTGGTGTATTCGGCCAGGTGGTTCTTGTAATACTTCTCGATTTCCGGGGTGAGAAGGCTGATCCGGGCGTTGATGAAGTCGTTGACCAGCTCGCCGGTGATGATCTGCCTCAGGAGAAGCTCGCGGTATTCCCTCAGGCTCTGCCCCTCGCGTGCCAGGGCCTCCTCGAGTTCGTCCGTGTCCTTCAGGTTGTTTTCCTTCATGACCCGCTGGATGTAATCGTCGACCTTGTCGTCGGCGTGGGCCTCGTATTCCAGCTCCACGGCCTTCTGGTAGATGAGCTTCTCCTCGATCAGCGCGTCCAGGGTGCCCTTTTCCGCCTTTTCCAGGGCCTGCTCGAGCGCCCGTCCGGAGTGCTTGGACCGCAACTCCCTGCGGACCGGCTCCATGTGGCGGTTGAGTTCGGACAGGGTGATGATCTCCTCGTTGACCTTGGCCAGAATCCGGTCCACCGTGCCCGATCGGGCAAGGGGGAGCAGGAGGAGGATGGGGAGGATGACGGAGAACTTCTTCATATCGGTTGCCCTTTATAGTCGATGAAAGCCTCAATCCTTCATTTTATCCCAAAATCCCCCGGACGGACAGCGGATTGAGCGTCCCTACAGCCGGATCTCCTCCAGGATTTCGTGAATCCGGTCGAAAACCTGCGCCGGGGGGAGCCGGGGCACGTCGAGCGTCAGCAGGCCCTGGGGCGAGAAGGTCGCCCGGCGGTTGCTCATGACGATCGCGAGCAGCTTCTGCGCGTCGACCCGGGAGTGGTCCGCGAAGCGGAAGAAGACCTGGTCCCGGTTTTTTTCGACCGACGGGATCTGCAGGGCGAGGATCTCCTGCCGCAGCCTGGCGTAGCGGAACAGGTTTTCCACCGGCTCGGGGTACTGGCCGAAGCGGTCGCGCATCTCCTGCCGGAGACCGTCGAGTTCTTCCGTGCCGTCGGCCGAGGAGACCCGCTTGTACATTCTCAGCCGCTGGCCCGAATCGGCGATGTAGGTTTCCGGGATGCGGATGTCGAGGTTGAGGTTGATGGTGGCGGCGATCTCCTCCTCCGGCTTTTCCCCGCGCAGTTCCTCCACCGCCCGCTCCAGCAGCTGGCAGTAGAGGTCGAAGCCCACGGTCTCGATATGCCCGTGCTGCTCCCCCCCCAGCAGGTTGCCGGCGCCGCGGATCTCCAGGTCCAGCGCAGCGACGCGGAATCCGGTTCCCAGGTCGCTGAACTCGCGGATGGCCGACAGGCGTTTGCGGGCGACCTCCGAAAGGGCCTCGTCGGAGGGGATGAGGAGATAGGCGTAGGCCCGGCGGTCGCTCCGGCCCACGCGCCCGCGCAGTTGGTAGAGCTGCGAGAGGCCGTACAGGTCGGCGCGGTCCACGATGAGGGTGTTGGCCCGCGGGATGTCCAGCCCGTTCTCGATGATGGTTGTGGCGACCAGGACGTCCAGCTCGTTGCGGACGAACCGGAGCATGATGCGCTCCAGTTCCTGTTCGTTCATCTGGCCGTGGGCCACTCCTATCCTGGCCTCGGGGATGAGCTGCTGTACCTTCGCCGCCGCGGAGTGGATGGTCTCCACCCGGTTGTGCAGGTAGTACACCTGGCCGTTGCGGGCCAGCTCCATCTCGATGGCGGAGCGGACGACGTCGGGGCTGTACTTGAGGACCGAGGTCTGGATGGCGAGCCGGTTCTTGGGCGGGGTCTCGATCGTGGACATGTCCCGCATCCCCAGCAGCGCCATGTTGAGCGTCCTGGGGATAGGGGTGGCCGTGAGCGTCAGCACGTCCACCCGCGTCTTCAGCCGTTTCAGGCGTTCCTTGTGGGTGACGCCGAAGCGCTGTTCCTCGTCCACGATGACGAGTCCCAGGTCCTTGAACTTCACGTCCCTGGACAGGAGCCGGTGCGTTCCCACGACCAGGTCGACCTGGCCCGTTTCCAGGTCCTCGAGGATCTGCTTCTGCTCGCGGGGGCTGCGGAAGCGCGACAGGAGCTGGATGCGCACGGGGAAGGCGGTGAAGCGCCCGACCAGCGTATTGTAATGCTGGAAGGCCAGCACGGTCGTGGGGGCGAGCACGGCCACCTGCTTCCCGTCCATGACGGCCTTGAAGGCCGCCCGCATGGCGACCTCCGTCTTGCCGTAGCCGACATCGCCGCAGAGCAGCCGGTCCATCGGCCGCGGCGCCTCCATGTCGGTTTTCACCGCCTCCAGGGCGTCCGCCTGGTCCCGGGTCAGCTCGAACTCGAAGGCGTCCTCGAACTCCCGCTGCCAGGCGGTATCGGGGGCGAAGGCATAGCCGGAGACCGTCTGGCGCTGGGCGTAGAGCTCGAGGAGCTCTTCCGCCATGTCCCGCATCGATTTCTTGATGCGGGTCTTGGTCCTCGCCCAGCTGGTGCCCCCCAGCCGGTCGAGGGTCGGGCGTGTGCCCCCCATGCTGCTGTATTTCTGGATCAGGTCGAGCCGCTCGACCGGGACGTAGAGCCGGGCGTCGTTCTGGTAGGTCAGCAGGACGAATTCCTTGGCCCCCTCCTGGAGCCCGATCGACTGCAGCCCCTGGAACATGCCGATACCGTGATCCACGTGGACGACGTAATCCCCCGGCTTCAGGTCGCGGAAATCGGAAATGAAGAGGCTGCGTCGGGCGGACTTGATTTTTTTGGGCCCCAGCCCGATGTCGGCCTCGTCGAAAACGTCCTGGCCGGCCAGCAGGCGAAGGTTCGACGCCGGCAGGAAGCAACCCGCGTGCAGGGCGCCCGTGCCGACGAGGACGCCGCCCCCGGGAGCCTCCGGCTCCTCCCCGCCGGGGCGGCAGAGGCGGGCGGGGATATCGTATTCCTTCAGGATGTCGTGGAGGCGCTCCGCGCGCCCGAGGTTCGAGAGCACGAAGGCGAGGGTTTCCCCCGCGGCGCGGAATTTCCCGATATCGGCGATCAGCTCCCGGATGTTGCCGTGATATCTGCGTGTCGGCTGGGATGAGACGTAGATCCGGGAGGCTTCGGGTCCCGCGACGCCGAGCTCCTCCAGTTCGAGCCGGTCGAAGCTCTCGAGCCCGGCGAAGAAATCGTCGACCGCGACGGAGAGCCGCTCAGGGGCGAGCACGGGCTTCTGTGCCTCCGTCCGGTCCACGAAACGCTCGTACAGGGCGGCGTGATGCCGCTCGAGCGCGTGGCGCACCGCCTCGGGCTCGACCAGGGCGAGGCGGGATCCGCGGACGTAGTCGAAAAGGGTGTGCTGGAGCGGATCCACGGCCGGCAGGAGAAACTCGAAGGCGGGGAAAGGCTCCCCGTGGCGCGCCAGCGCCAGCTCCTCCTCGAGGTGGGGCAGAAAGGGGGCTCTCCAGAGGGCGGGGGCTTCTTCCGCCCAGCGCCTGAGCCGCCCGGGCCCCGGGCAGTACTCCCTCATCGGGACGACCTGGAGCGCCCCGGCCCTGGCGGTGGACCGCTGCGAATCGGGGTCGAACAGGCGCATGGAATCGATCTGGTCCCCGAAGAACTCCAGTCGGACCGGCCGATCCAGGTTCGGCGGGAAGAGGTCCAGGATCCCCCCCCTGAGGGAGAATTCCCCCGGATCGGTCACGGGATCGTCTTCCAGGTACCCGGCTTCCCTGAGATGGGCGCACACGAGTTCCGGGGAGAGTTCCTCCCCCTCGGCGAGCGACAGGCAGCCGGCGAGGAAGCGCTCGGGCGAATGCATGCGGACCGCCGCAGCCTTTGCCGAGGCGACCAGGACCGCGGGGGTGTCCTGGAGCAGGCGCCAGAGCGCCCGGGCGCGGGCGGCGGCGATCTCGGGGTGGGGGGAGAGCCCCCGGTAGGGATCGACTTCGAGTTCGGGAAGATGGACGACCTCGGGCGGCGCGGGGGCGAGCAGGTCGAGGAAGAAGCGGAGCTCCTCGGCGAGGGTCTGCGCCTCGGCTCCGGAGGAGGTGATGACGGCGAGCGGGCGCCGCCCGCGAAGCGCCGCCCCGGCGAGGACCAGCGCTTTCGCCCCTCCGGCCGCTCCCGAGACGGTGGCGGAGCCCTCGCCCCGGCCGAGCGCCCCCTCCAGCCGCTCGAACGCTCCGCTTTGCAGCGCCGTTTCCAGTATCCGCTTCAGAGGAATCACCGCCCGCCTATCCGAAACGCTCGAGAACTCTTTGAATGATGTCCGTGGTGGAGACCCCCTCGGCCAGCGGGATGCGGCAGACGCGCCCCCCGGAGCCCTCGACCCGTTCCCGCCCGACGATCGAGTCGGAACTCCAGTCGGCTCCCTTGGCCAGCACGTCCGGGACCAGGAGGTCGATGACGGCCTCCGGGGTGGCTTCGTCGAAAACGACCACAAAATCGACCGGCTCGAGCGCGGAGAGGATCTCGGCCCGTTCCGCCTCGGGCATGACGGGCCGCGCCGGGCCCTTGATCTCCCGGACCGAACGATCGCTGTTGATCGCCACGACCAGCACGTCCCCGAGGGAGCGGGCCCGATGGAGCATGCGCACGTGTCCCACGTGCAGGAGATCGAAGCAGCCGTTGGTGAAGACCAGGGTCCGGCCCGATTTTCCCAGTTCGGCCCGGAGCCGGACCAGTTCCTCGAGAGTCTTCAACTTATGAGAGATCATGGCCGAGATCGAGGATAGCAGATGCCCCCGCGGGCTACAAGACGGGCGGAACCTCCCCGGCGGCTACTTCCCGCGTTTTACCGTGACCTCCGGAGGGTGGATCCCCTTGATGGCGAGGGCGCCGCCGAAATCGTCCAGGACCTGCACGGAGGGTTTCACCCTCCCGGGGAGTTTGGATGGATCGAGGACCCCGGTCCGGACGGAGGCCCGGAAGTTCGAGGCCCCCGTTTTGTCGATGACCTCGGGGGGGGCGAGGATCTGAATCGAAAGATGCCCGGGGGTCACTGAAAAGGCCTCGTTGTCCGCGGCCACCGCGACGTTGTTGATGGTGTGGGTCCTTCTGCGCGGACCGATCGCGATGTCGACCTGGACCGGCTTCCTGGCCGGCGTGCGGACCAGGCGGTCGGCGATGCTCAGGTTGGCGAAATACCGGACCGACTGCGTCTGGCCGCCGATGGAGATCGGTTCGGTCGGGATGTCGTTCAGGGAGTCGACCCGTGAACGCGGGCCGGAGATCAGGACGGTCGGGGGGTTCAGGGTCCTGCCGTACACCTCGAAGCCCTCAGGTGGGGATTCCAGCACCGGCACCACGACGGGCACTTCCCGGGATATGGTTTTTTCCAGGATGATGGAGACCCGGGCGGGGCTGACCTGCAGCACCCGGATGCCGGAACCCTTGGACACCTTCACGTGCTCCGGGGTCAGGGCTACGGTGTGCTCCCCCTCGCCGACCCCCTCGAGATCGATGACGCAGGAGGGGAGGAGCTTGCCGAACCACATGTTGGAAAAGGGCGCGCCCCGCATCGTCACCTCGACCGTGGTCGGTCGTTCGTTGACGATCTCCATCTGGTGGGCGACGCGGATCTCCAGGGGAACCGCGAGCACCCGCTCCGGGCCGGGTTCCCCCCGGACGAAGAGCCACAGGACCAGGGCCAGGAAAGTGGCGGTGGCCTTCAGGCTCCAGTTTTCCAGTGCGTATTCCCGAAAGGTCCTTTTCATGGTGCTTCCCGGCGCGGCTTCGGGCCCGGATCGGAGCCTCGGCCTTCCGTTTTCCCCTCGACGGCGGCGGAGAGCGCGGCGCGCAGTCCCGGGCCGTCGTAGTTGCGGGTGATGTTCCCCCCGATGGCGAGCGAAATCGTCCCCGTCTCCTCGGACACGACCACGGCGACGGCGTCGGTTTCCTCGGTGATGCCGATGGCCGCCCGGTGCCTCGTTCCCAGTTCGTTGCTGAGGTGCGGGTCCAGGGTGAGCGGCAGGAAGCACCCGGCCGCCAGGATCCGGTTCTTCTGCACGATGACGGCGCCGTCATGCAGGGGGGTGTTGGGATTGAAGATGGTGACCAGCAGGTCGTAGGTGATGACGGCGTCCAGGGTGATGCCGCTCTCGACGTAGTTCCTGAGGCCGATTTCACGCTCGATGATGATCAGGGCGCCGATACGGCGGGACGCCAGGTTGGTCGAGGCCTGGACGATCTCGTCGAACCCGCTTCCGCCCCGGTCCCGGTTGCGCCCCCAGATTGAGGTCTTCCCGATGCCGGCCAGGGCCCTCCGGATTTCACTCTGGTAGAGCACGATGATGGCGAAGACGATATAGGTGAGGATGTTCGAAAGCAGCCATTCCACCGCCGTCAGGTTGTAGAACCGGATGACCCAGTAGAAGCCGAGCAGGACGACGATGCCGAACGTCATCTGTACGCCCCGGGTCCCCTTCATGAGCAGGAGGAACCGGTAGAGGATATAGGCGACCAGTGCGACATCCACGAGATCCCGCACCGAAACCGGCGTAGACTGGAAAAATCCCGGTATGAAATCCATGAAACCGCGTCACCCCCGGAAAATGTTCTGGAGAGGGCCTGTTTCAGCCTGCTTCCGGCGTCCGCCCCGCGGCCCTCGCGATCGCGTCGGTGACATCGGCGACATCCCGGGCGGCGGCGACGTCATGCACGCGCACGATGTGCGCCCCGTAAAGGATGGAGGCCGCCACCGTCGCACAGGTTCCCGGGACCCGTTCTTCCGCGGTTTTTTTTACGATGGAACCGATGAACGATTTTCGCGACGTTCCGACGAGGACGGGAAATCCCGCGGCCGCAAGCCGGGGGAGATTCACTATGATCTCGATGTTCTGGGTCGCCGTTTTCCCGAACCCTATCCCGGGATCCAGGATCACCTTGTCTGAGGATACACCACCGGCTTCGGCCCGCGCAACCGCTTCCCGGGCCCAGCGGTCGATCTCCCCGAGAATATCGGGGCTTGGCGGAAGCGCCTGCATGTTGGAGGGTTTCCCCCGCATGTGCATCAGGACCAGGGCGGCCCCCCGCGCGGCGACTTCCTCCGCGATGGCGGGGTCGTTGTCGAGCGCGGTGATGTCGTTGATGACGGCGGCGCCGCACTGGAGCGCCTCGCGCGCTACGCGCGCCTTGGAGGTGTCCACGGAGACCGGGATGGGGTACCCGGGCCCCCGGGCCAGGGCCTCGAGCACGGGGATCACCCTCCGGAGCTCCTCCTCCGTGTCGACCCCCTGGGACCCGGGGCGGGTGGACTCCCCGCCGATGTCGAGGATGTCCGCCCCCTCCTCGGCGATCTGCCACGCCCTCCGGACGGCGGCCTCGATCTCGAAATGCGCTCCCCGGTCCGAGAAGGAATCGGGGGTGACGTTGAGGATACCCATGACCAGGGTCCGCTCCCCCAGCCCGAGGGTCCAGTCTCCGGCCGCGAGGGTGAAGGTCTTTCGGGAAGAGAGTTGGGGCATGAGGTGGGATCCTGTCTGCAGGAGGCCGGGCCGGCTAGGCCGGCGCCGGCTTGCCTTCGGGGTTCATCAGGTGCGGGCGGGGGGAGCCTCCGGGCTCCTTTTCCCGGGTCGCGGTCCCCTCGGGGTCGGGATCGGATGGGACGCCGGTCCTGGGCTTGATCGGCTGCCCCTTGATGATGGCCTCGATCTCGATGATGTCCAGGGTCTCGTATTCCAGCAGCGCCTCGGCCAGCCGCACGAGGGTGTCCCTGTTTTCCTCGAGGATCCTGGCGGCGTGGCCGTATCCCTCCTCCACGATCCGCTTGACCTCCTGGTCGATCCGGATGGCGGTGTCCTCGCTGTAATCGCGGTGCTGGGAGATTTCACGGCCCAGGAAGATCTGTTCCTCCTTCTTTCCGAAGGTCAGCGGCCCCATGGCCGGGCTCATCCCCCATTCGGTCACCATCTTGCGCGCGCGCTCCGTGGCGACCTCGATGTCGTTGGCCGCCCCGGTCGTTTCCTGGTCCAGGAACATCTTTTCGGCGCACCGCCCGCCCATGAGGATGGCGATCTGTCCCTCGATGTACTCCCGGGTGTAGTTGTGCTTGTCGGCTTCGGGGAGCTGCTGCGTCAGCCCGAGAGCCATGCCGCGAGGGATGATGGTGACCTTGTGCACCGGGTCGGTTCCGGGGATCAGGTAGGCCACCAGGGCGTGTCCCGCCTCGTGGTAGGCCGTGACCTTCTTCTCCTTTTCGGTGAGGACCATGGACCTGCGTTCCTTGCCCATCAGGACCTTGTCCTTGGCCCCCTCGAAATCGCTCATCACGACCGTCTTGCGGTTGTACCGGGCGGCGTTGAGGGCGGCTTCGTTCACGAGGTTCGCCAGGGAGGCGCCGGAGAAGCCCGGGGTGCCGCGGGCGATCACCGAAACGTTCACGTCGTCCGATATCGGGATCTTTCGGGTATGGACCTTCAGGATCCCCTCGCGTCCGCGGATATCGGGGAGCGGGACGACCACCTGGCGGTCGAAGCGGCCGGGCCTGAGCAGCGCCGGATCCAGGACGTCGGGGCGGTTGCTGGCGGCGATCAGGATGACGCCGTCGTTGGACTCGAATCCGTCCATCTCCACGAGCAGTTGGTTGAGCGTCTGCTCCCTTTCATCGTGCCCTCCGCCGAGCCCGGCGCCGCGGTGCCGACCCACGGCGTCGATTTCGTCGATGAAGATGATGCAGGGCGCGTTCTTCTTCCCCTGTTCAAAGAGGTCGCGCACCCGGCTGGCGCCCACCCCCACGAACATCTCCACGAAGTCCGACCCGCTGATGGAGAAAAAGGGGACGTTGGCTTCCCCGGCGATGGCCCGGGCCAGCAGGGTCTTCCCCGTCCCCGGGGGGCCCATCAGGAGGACGCCCTTGGGGATGCGGCCTCCCAGCTTCTGGAATTTCTGCGGCTCCTTGAGAAACTCGATGATCTCGGTCAGCTCTTCCTTGGCTTCCTCCACCCCGGCGACATCCTTGAACGTCACCTTCTTCTGCTGGCTGGACATGAGCCGGGCCCGGCTCTTGCCGAACGAGAGCGCCTTGTTCCCCCCGCTCTGCATCTGGCGCATCAGGAATATCCAGAAGCCCAGCAGCAGGATGAGGGGGAGCCAGGAGGTGAGGAAGATCGACATCAGCGACCCGTGGGAGGTTCTCTCCACTTTTACGGCAACCCCGTTCTGGTTGAGGTCCTGGACCAGGTCCCAGGCGCCTTCGGCCGGGATGGTGGTCTTGAATTTCCTTCCGCCGACCTCTTCGCCTTCGAGGTCCTCGCCCATGATCCGGACCGACTTCACCTTCTTGGCCGTCATGTCCCGGTAGAAGGTGGTGAAATCCTTGTCCTCGATATTCACGTCGCGGACATTGACCAGGATCTGCCACAGCACGATCAGCGAAGCGGCTACCGCCAGCCACACCAGAATGTTCTTCATGTTGCTGTTCAATAGAAAAACCTCCAATCGGGACCTTCGGCCGGCGCCCGGCCGAAGCTACACCCCGCTTCCGCGGGGCATAGTTCCCTCTATGACAGTATACCAGAGCCCCCGCGATAAATATAAGATTGAGGATACATTAGAAAAGTCCAGGTTCCACCGCGGCGGGGATCCTCTCGAGCATGATGCAGGGGGTGCCCGGCGCGGCCTCGTGCCGGCGGGCGGGCCGGAAGCCGGGGATCCAGACGACGGCGTCGCCGGAGGCCACCATCGCCAGGCGGGAGCGCTCGAGGCGCGGGACCCTGGCGTCGATCAGCATCCGCTTGACCTTCCGGTGCCCCTCCCCCCCGTACCGGTCCCCCGGTGCCCGCGACCGGACCGTCAGGGGGCCGGGGAGGGTCGAGGGGTCGATGAAGGCACGGGAACGGGGTGCCGGCGTCCCAGGTGACGGGGCCTGGCAGGCGGAAGCCCGGAATGTCACCCCCGTTTCCCGGAGGAGGCATTCGCCCGGCACCGCGAGCGGGTAGGCGTACCCGAGCGTTTCCGAAGGGGGCCGCCCGGAAAGCGTCAGGGTGTCGAACTGGCGGATCGCCCGGGCGCCGCGCGGAAGCTGGGCCTGGCGGCTCTCCCCCCGGCCGGCGCACAGGGCCAGGATCCCCTCGATATGAACCGATCCGATCCCGCGCAGCGACCCCAGGCACTCGCGCAGCGCGCGCCGCACCACCTCTTTCCTCAGAGCGGGGTGGAGCCGGGCCAGGGGGGGGATCTCGAGCACGACCTCCCCCCCGGAGGTGCGGAGGATGCCGTCTGAGGCTTCCGAGGCCTGCGACCGGACGTAATCCCACACCTCCCGCACCATCCGCGCCTGGCGCGCCAGGGCGGGGACGAGGCGGGGGTTGTAGCGGCTCCGGAGGGAGGGGAGGGTTTCATGACGGAGCCGGTTGCGCGCGTAGCGGAGGTCGCCGTTGGAGGCGTCCTCCCTGTGGCCGATCCCGCGCCGCTCGAGGTAGTCGACGATCAGCCCGCGGCCGCAGTCCAGCAAGGGGCGGATCACGAGGCCGTCGGCCACGGGAGCCATGGCCGCGAGCCCTTCGATCCCGCTTCCCCGGAGGAAGCGGAAGAGCGCGGTTTCCGCCTGGTCGTTCAGGTTGTGGCCGACGGCGATCTTTCCGGCCCCCACGCGGCGCGCCGCGCCGCGGAGAAAGCCGTAACGCACCCTGCGCGCATGCTCCTCCAGGTTCCGTCCGGCGAGTTCCGCCTGCCGCCGGACCTCCACGGTTTTGGCGATGCACCGAAGACCCAGCTCGAGGCTCATCCGGCGGACGAAGTCGGCGTCGGCGTCGGCCTCCTCCCCCCGGATCCGGTGGTTGAGGTGCGCCACCGTCAGCCTGAGATCGTATTCGGGCGAGAGGGCGACGAGGCAGTGGAGCAGCGCCACGCTGTCGGCCCCCCCGCTGACGGCGACCAGGACGTGCTCCCCCCCGGCCAGCATCTCATGGGCCTCGATGGTCCTTCGGACCCGGCGCTCGAGGGCGTGCCCCCCCCCGGGTGGAATATGTGTCCCCATCGCCCCACTTCTACCACAAATCCGGACCGATGAGAACGGGCCAAATGGGGCGCTCCCCTCGGCCCGTCGCCGTGATATAATCCTCCTTTTTCGCGGGTCGACCCGGTCTTTGCCGGCCGGCCCTCTTTTTGAAAGGGAGTGGCTTCATGTCCTTTCCGGAAAACCGTCCGCGAAGGCTCCGCAGCAGCCTGATCCGGGGGATGGTGGCGGAAACCAGGTTGTCGCCCGAACAGCTGGTGTATCCCCTCTTCGTCTGTCCCGGCGAGGGGGTGAAAAAGGAGATCTCCGCGATGCCGGGGAACTACCACTGGTCCGTGGACACCCTCGTGGAGGAGGTCCGGGCGGTGAAATCGCTCGGCATCGGCGGCGTCATGCTCTTCGGGGTCCCCGACAAGAAGGACGATCACGGGAGCGGGGCCTGGGACGACGAGGGGATCGTGCAGCAGGCGCTCCGGGCCCTCAAGCGCGAGGTCCCGGGCATCGTCCTGATTTCCGACGTCTGCCTCTGCGAATACACCTCCCACGGCCACTGCGGCGTCGTCTCCGGCGGGGAGATCCTCAACGACGAGACCCTCGAGCTGCTGGCCCGGACAGCCCTGTCCCAGGCCGGGGCGGGCTCGGACATGATCGCCCCCTCGGACATGATGGACGGGAGGGTGGGCGCCATCCGTTCGCTGCTGGACGCCCATGGCTTCCAGAACACCCCGATCATGTCCTACGCGGTGAAGTACGCGTCGGGTTACTACGGCCCGTTCCGCGAGGCGGCCGGTTCGGCCCCGGCGTTCGGGGACCGGCGCAGCCACCAGATGGACCCCGCCAACGCACGCGAAGCCCTGCGCGAGATCGATCTCGACATCGGTGAAGGGGCCGACATCATCATGGTGAAGCCCGCCGGCCCCTACCTGGACATCCTCCGGATGGCCCGGGACCGCTACTCCATCCCCCTGGCGGCCTACCAGGTCAGCGGCGAATACTCCGCCCTGGTGGCGGCCGGGCGGATGGGGTGGCTCGACCTGCCGCGCACCATGATGGAATCCCTGATCGGCATCCGGCGCGCGGGCGCCGATATCATCCTGACCTACTTCGCCAAAGAGGCCGCGGAAATATTGTCCTAACCCGACTTTTTCAGATTGGAGCCAGGCTCGTGAACGATCGATCCAAGGAGTTGTTTTCCCGCGCGCAGAAACGAATCCCCGGGGGGGTGAACAGCCCCGTGCGCGCCTTCCGCAGCGTCGGCGGGGACCCCCGGTTCATCCGGTCGGGGAAAGGGAGCCGCGTTACCGACGTGGACGGGAACACCTACATCGACTACCTTGGCTCCTGGGGCCCCCTCATCCTGGGGCACGCCCCGGCGCCCGTGATCGGCGCCCTGCGGCGGCAGATCGGGCTGGGTACCAGCTACGGCGCGCCCACCGAGAACGAGGTCGTCCTGGCGGAGATGATCACCGAGGCCGTCCCCTCCATCGAAAAGGTCCGGCTGGTGAACTCGGGCACCGAGGCGACCATGAGCGCCGTCCGGCTTGCGCGCGCCTTCACGGGACGCAACAAGATCGTCAAGTTCGACGGCTGCTACCACGGGCACGTGGACAGCCTGCTGGTGAAGGCGGGGTCGGGGGTGGCTACGCTCGGGCTCCCGGACAGCCTCGGCGTCCTGCCCCAGGACTGCAGTTCCACCATCTCCATTCCTTACAACGACATCGACGCGGTGCACCAGGTCCTCGACCTGAACCGGTCGGAGGTCGCCGCCGTCATCATCGAGCCGGTGGCCGGCAACATGGGGATCGTCCCCCCCGCGCAGGGATTTCTCCAGCGCCTGCGCAAGCTCACGCGCGAGCACGGCGCCCTGCTGATCTTCGACGAGGTGATCACCGGGTTCCGGCTCCTGTACGGGGGCGCCCAGGCGCTGCTCAGGGTCAAGCCCGACCTCACCTGCCTGGGGAAGGTCATCGGCGGCGGGCTCCCGGTGGGCGCCTACGGCGGCCACCGCTCCATCATGAAATGGGTGGCCCCGGAGGGGCCCGTCTACCAGGCGGGGACGCTTTCGGGGAACCCCCTGGCGGTTTCGGCCGGCATCGCGGCGCTGGGGGCCCTGAAGAAGGAGGGAGTGTACGCGAAACTGGCGGCCATGACCGCCTCCCTGGTGGTCGGCCTGAAGAAGGCGGCCGGGGACGCCGGCGTCCCGGTCCGGATCAACTCCATCGGGTCGATGTTCACGGTCTTTTTCACCGAAACGGACGTCAGGGATTTCCAGACGGCCAAGACCTCCGATACCGAACGGTACGCCCGGTTCTTCCACGCCATGCTCCGGCGGGGGGTCTATTTCCCGCCGTCCCAGTTCGAGACCGGTTTCCTGTCGCTGGCCCACACGAAAAGCGACATCAAGGCCACGATAGAGCTGGCGCGGGAAGCCTTCGGGGAAGTGGCCGGCTGAGCGCCGCCCCCGGGGGTCACGACGAGGTCCGCACCCGCACGGAGACGATGCGGAACCCTTCCGCCTTCTCGATGGTGAGGACCAGGTTTTCGTAGCGCACGGTTTCCCCCTCGAGCAGCAGCCGCCCGGTCAGCGATTCGAGAAAACCCGCCAGGGTGGCATACCTGGGCGTTTCCGGGAGCTTCTCGTCGAAATAGCGGTTGAAATCGCGGATGGGCAGGTTCCCCGCCACGCTGTAGAGGTGCGGGCCCAGCTGCCTGACGGCCTCGGTTTCCGTGTCGTGCTCGTCGCGGATTTCGCCCACGATCTCCTCGAGCAGGTCCTCGAGCGTGACGATCCCCTCCACCCCCCCGTATTCGTCCACCACGATGGCCATGTGCAGGTGCATCGACTGCAGCCGGCGCAGGACGATGTCGAGCCGGGCGCTGTCGGGGACGAAGTGCACCGGGCGCAGCAGCGTCCGGATGGCGATCTCCAGGTTCGATTTCCGGACGTAGGGGAGCAGGTCCTTGACGTTGAGGATGCCGATCGGGTTGTCGAAATTGCCGCGGTACACGGGGATCCGGGAGTAGTGGGTCTGAATGACGATGTCCAGGATCTTCGCCGGCTCCTCGCTGATATCGATGGCCGTGACCTCGCCCCGGGGGATCATGATCTCGCGGATCTGGGTCGCCCCGATCTCGAAGATGTTGTAGAGCATCAGCTTCTTTTCGTCCGGCACGCTCGCCTCGCTGGAGCCGGCGATCATCGCCTTGATCTCCTCTTCGCTGAGGCTCTGGGCGAAGGGGCTCCCCTTCGGGTTCAGCCCGAAAAGGCGGACGAGGCCGTTGGCCATCCAGGCGGCCATCCGCGCGAAGGGGTTCAGGACGGCGAGGAAAAACCGGACCGGGGGGAGGAGCCTGCGGGAGAGGGTCTCCGGGTGCGCCGCCGCGACGATCTTGGGGGTCAGTTCGCAGAAGATCAGGATGATGAAGGCGAAGACGAAGGACCCGACGAGGCCGGCGATCTCCGCGTATTGATCGGAGAAATAGGAGGTGACGATCGAGGTGGCGATCCCGGCGGCGGCGATTTCGGCCACCGTCACCCCCAGCAGGATGACGCCCAGCAGCCGGTCGGGGTTGGACACGATCCGGTGGATGGCCTCGGCCTGCCGGTCCCCCGATTCCGCCTGGTACTTGAGCTTGAGCCGGTTGACGGCGATGAAGGCCGTTTCCGCCGCCGAGAAGAAGGTCGACAGGACGATGAAAAAAAGCAGGAGAACGAAATAGAGCAGCAGCGGAGACAAGGCTATTCGGAGGTCTTCACGGAACGTGAATAGGCCTCGGAAAGAATGCGATCGATCTGTTCCTCGACGGATTTCTCGTTCAGGCTCCGGACCGTGGCCACCTCGCTGATGATGAGCTGCTTGGCCCGGTCCAGCATCTTCTTTTCGCGGAACGACAGGCTCTTGCGGTAGCTGAGAAAGACGAGGTTCTTGAGCACCTCGGCGACCTGGAAGATCGACCCGGTGCGCATCTTTTCGGAATGGTCCTTGTAGCGCCCCTTCCAGTCCGCTTCCGGTTCGAAGAAATCCTCGTTCAGGAGCTTGTAGAGCCCGTCCACGTCGTTCTTCTTGATGATGCGGCGCAACCCGACGTTCTTGACGTTGGCGGTGGGGACCATGACGAGGGAGGAGTTGGCGTGGATCCGGAGCATGTAGAACTGCTCGGCGGTGCCGTTGACGTCGCGGCTGCTGACTTCTTCGATAATGCCCACTCCGTGGTTGGGATAGACGACTTTTTCACCAATGCGAAAATCCATAATACCTCCGGAAGCCAGCCATTATATCAGAAAATCGTTCCCCGGGCAAACCGCCCCCCTTCGCTCCCGTTTGTGTCGATTGACTCTGGAGGAGCCGATGGGCTACTATGGGCGCCCAAACCGCGGCGGGAAACCGCCGCCGGGCCGAAGTGGCGGAACTGGCAGACGCACGGGACTCAAAATCCCGCGCCCCTTGCGGGCATGAGGGTTCGACCCCCTCCTTCGGCACCAGCAAAATCAACTACATACAGGAATTCAATTTTTCGAATCCCGCCCCAAAAGGCATGACTTTGCCTGTGATTGCCCTAAAGCGCGAATCAGGGGATCGGAATGGACGCGATACACCTATGACGGCGATCACGTGGTGCTGGAGGAGAACAGCGATGGAAGCCTTGTGTGTTACGAGAATGGTCCGGGGATAGATAACAAGCCGTGGTGCCAACAGGGAAGCTCGAGCCCGGTCTTTTTCCTGACGGATCTTCGGGGTAGCGCCCGGGCACTTGCATCCAGCGCCGGCAGCATCATCCGGACGATAGAATACGATTCGTTCGGCAAGCCTCTCGGGCAGATAGCGACGAGAAAACCTTCGGCAATTCGGCCAGAGCCTGACGCTTCCAGATCGTAACCATGTTCGGATGCACTTGGTAATGAGAAGCTATTTCCTGGATGGTCTTTTGTCCCTTTACGGCTTCTATTGCTACTCGGTCTTTGAATTCCGCTGTAAACTGTCTTCGCTTTTTCGTTGCCATTGTCTCGCCTTGTCCGGAGGCAAGGATTTTCCACCCTAATTTCCTGACCGAATTTTGGGGAGCAGCTCCGCCAGTGTTTGATTAATAACCGATTTTAGCAACTGACAGCCCTAGACTTTTTTGAGGATCGGAAGAAACAATGATTTATTCATCCCGGGTGCAAAGCAAAAAGGGCGCTTCATAATGCAACTTTTGAATTACGGATTAGTTACTCGATCTTCAGGATCAAGTGATTAGACGGTATCCCCATAACTCCCGGGTTGGATACCATGATTGCAGCGGAGCCTGTCTCTTGGATGTCCGCAGATGGTATGGCCACACGCAACTCGGTATCGCTGATATAACTGGTGGTCCGCTCCTCGCCGTTCAGCCATGCCACCGCTCCGGGCACAAAGCCAGCGCCATATATAGTCAGGAAAAAATTCCCTCCGCCTCTTTCTGCATTTTTGCTGAGCGCTGATAAGCCAGGCGTATACGCTGCGGAATCAATAGGCAGGACAAGGTCGCTGCGAAGCACGAACAGCTGACCGCCGTCGGTCAGCAAAGCTACCCCGTTTGTCCCCCAACGAATAAAGCTGATAATGGATCCTGAGACGCCCGCAATCTCCTGCGAACCGAGTGAGGCGAAGGTGTTTTGATCAAATGCCAAAAGTTCCTTTTTACCACTTGAAAATGAATCAACCAGAAAAAAGGTCCGACCAATGGATGAGTCAAGTTGTGGCAAATTATCTGCGGGATCCGGCAATGCATAAGTACCAAGCAAATCCAACGTCTCCGGATCGAAAACCAATCCGGTTGTGGAATAAATGCGGCCATTTTCAAACTTTATATCGGCCCCATAGCCGCTGAGGATATCTTGGGAAACGCTGGTTATCGTAACTCCAGAATCGTCCACCCACATCTTTCGGAATCCAAAACCTGAACTTTCATTGTTGTATCCGTATAGGGTGGAGGCTGAAGCAGAGAATTCAATGGCATTGCTCCCCGTGTGCGAAGCAGTAGCCTGAGGCCGCATAATGCCATTGTCGTATATCGCTACGCCGGCGTGCCGGGGTGAAAGTCCTTTATACTTCCTGGATAAAGCGATGGTGCCGTTATTTTCGGGCATAATCGCAATATCTTCAGCATAGAGCGGGCCACGTTGGGAGTCGCTCCCAGGAGAAAATTGCAATCCAGGGGTGCGTGAGGGTATGTCGAAAACGCGTACTGCGGCAGCGCCATCCAATGATGCATAGATGAGCTTTCCATCGCTGCTGATGGCCAGCTTTCCAGGTTCGCTCCCGATGTAGAAGGAGCGCCCAATCGTGCCTGCTTCCGGATCGATTTCAGTAATAGTATTGCCGATGGCTCCGGCGGTGCCGGAAACGGAGGCGTAGATTAATCGCGTAAATGGATCGTAGACCATGTCCCGGGCTTGCAGGCTTAGATACGAATATAGCATTATGGATTGTGAGGATCCGCCGCCGGGAGCGGGATTAACAACCCTCACGGTTGATGGATTGGCAAGTGAAAGGACGCCGGCGGGAATGGTGACCTGAAGTCTCGATTGATTGATAAAGCCTGTCGGATAACTGGATCCATCCACATAGACTGCGGATGTCGAAAGAAAACCATATCCCATAACGTCTATTATAGTTTCATCGTTCACTGCGGCGGACGCAGAACTTAGATTGGAAATTACCGGCAAAGGATTGGTAACGGTGAAAGGGATTGCATTGGAAGTGACATCCTGCGAGGACGAATACACTGTTATCGCATAAGTGCCGGCCGTCTCCATATCGCTATAATAGATGATGGACTGTAATTGAGAGGCGCTCAAAACCACCGTTGGCCGAGCGGAACCGTTCCAGCGCATTACCATAGATGATGAAAATCCTCTCCCGGTGACGGTTACAATGAAGGATGCGGAGCCAGCAACCGCACTGGAGGAGCTAAGGGAAGAAATGGCTGGTCCCGTAGCGTTGATGGAAAAACTGGCGGAGTTCGAAGTCCCGCCTCCTGGACCGGGATTAAAAACTGTTATAGCCACGGTGATTGGCGTTGCGATGTCGGCAGCTGGAATGGAGGCATCCAACTGTGTGTCGCTTATATAGGTAGTTGTTCGGTTGCTGCCGTTCCAACGCACTATGGAGCTGCGAATGAAACCTTTTCCAGTTACTCGCAAAATTATATCCGGAATTCCGGCAGCAACGTTGGACGATAAACTGGTAATCGATGGAACTGGATTTGAGGCGGCCGGCGCCGACGCCTTCGAAGAGCTACAGCCCGTGATTAGCTGCAGGAAAAGAAGGCATAACCCAAAAAGCAGGATGGCGGAAGCACACGAAATAGAATTCTTTTTCAAGATATTTCTCCAATCGAAAGCGAACTCAAACCGTTAACCCAGTTGATCGAATTCTGAATTCAATTAAATCGAAAAAAAATTACCTCAAAACACAGCACTATAGGTGAAATGAGCAGCGGCCCGCCATGAATGCCGTCTGTCAATGCACCGTGTTTCCAATAAGGGGCGCCACGAAAGCTGGCACAAAACCGGTGTGGCAAAAATGCATCTTGACCGCCCCGATCTTCGGTTAAAATGCCCCTCAAAGTCAAGATGGTGCTTTCGCATTCGACATAATAAGACAGATCAGAAGGGGGGAGGGGAAAAAGAATACCGGCGCCTGTATGAAAACGGCGGCTGATCCTTCCTATCCTTCCGGAATCCGCAGGGCCGAGGTCGACCCTTGCCGGATACTCCGGGAGGCACACAAACGGGTGTTCTGAATCGATGACTTGTTACACCTGCGTCTCGGATTAGTGATCTCATATTCTGAAATTTTTAATGTAGCCTTTTGTCTATCAAGATCAACGCATGTTCCTCGTATTGCAATGCGTCCCGGGGTACCCTCCGATCCGCGGGCAATCTTTTATGCTGCCCATTCAGCCTGGATGCCGAGAATTCATATTTAATACTCGCCTGATCCCGCGCACACGGCCGTATCCTTCCCATTGGGCCCGATTTGTGGATAATACGCGAACATGGATGGATTCACCCTTTTTGTCCTGGATGCCGGACCGGATCAGCTGTGTCATTTTGGCAAGCGTGCATGACTCCGGTTGCCGCGATTTGATAGTTTCAGAGGCTGTCGGCGCAAAGAACGCGCCGGGAGGACGGCCCAATGAAACGCGAGAAGTCCCTCGCGTGTTGTGCAAACACCCCGGGCATGGCAATCCTATGCAAGCGGTTGATCCCAACAATGGTAATAAAACAATTTTAGTATGTATTCATTTAGTGAAGGAAATGTTCATTGGAGACCTGAGAATTCGCTGTTCGGAACCTTCGGAGAGGGAAGGTGATGATGAAGATCGCGATTGGAGTTATGTTCACAATTATTATCTGCGAAGCGTCATTCGCTGTGGCGAATCAATCCTCGTGTGGGTGCTATATTAGTATGGATGCAGTCAAGAGTCGGGTTGAACCGCCAGCTGGGATTCCAATGAAGAAGTGGTATCCAGAGGGAATTGCAATCTTGGAAAATAGTATTAGTAGGAGTGGAGATAGTATAGGAAAAGGGATAGCGCGTGTTTATCCCAGAAGGGAATTGCGGAATCCAGACCGGCTGGAGCGAGTTCTATCACTCAGGCGGCTATCATTCAGCGTACCAACAATTATCACCAATGAAGAGGGCAAGACCCCTACTGTGACGATGCTCCTGCTTTTCGCATAAAAACAGGAGCATGAAGATATTAAATTGCGCCAAAAGAGCATTGATGTAGAAAATTATATTAAGGTGCAGTTAGAGGAGGCAAAAAAATGGAGAGAACTGAATCACGTCGGTATTTGAAAGGCGAGGGGGATGCTCTCGATCAAATTCCACAATCTGCGCAATTATGATCTTCATCGCTGGGATGGTGCTGGCGAATGATTCCCTGTCGCAGCTCAAAAATACGGATATTGAGACGGTGAAGAACTGGATAGAGCCGCCCCCCGGATTTTCCATGAAAACGTGGACACCGGAGGATGCTTCGCCTGTCGAAAAGGGTATTGTGAGGAGCGGTGATTGGCTGGGGCGTACAATCGCTAGGGCGTATGAAATAGGGGAATTGCTTAACCCAGATCGACTTGACCGAGTTCTATCACTAATGCGCCTATCATTCAGTTATCCCGCTGTTATTATTCCTATAGAGGATAGCAATCCTAGGGCTACCATGCTTCTGCTTTGCGCTTTGAAACATGAGTGCAAAGACCCGAATTTGCTGCAGAGAATAGTTGATGCTGAGGTGTACATTAAGGAGCAATTGTCAAAGAGCCAAAAGGATCATTTCAGGAGGCTGAGAAGCACCTCCTTAGTCAGCAGGTCCAGATCCCGTGCGCGCTCCAGGAATGGCTTCACATCGGCTCGGGCTTTTTCCCAATCCCGGGACTTGATTCGGCTGCTCAATTGCTCGCGCCAATCAGCTTCCGTTATACGCGGCCCCTTCCACCCTGTTTGTGCCAATGCGGCATTCAGGAGGTCAAGGTTCGGAACCGGGCAAGCGCGGTCGGCGAGGTACCAGACCAGGTCGTAGAGATCGCGGCCTTTTGTCCATTGGCGACTGAGAACCGCGTGGATCTTTCCCGCGAGCAGGGAAGACAGGTCATGGTGGCACAGGTTCAACGTGACGTGCCGGCGAACAACGGTATTTACGATGTGCGCTCCCGCAGGAGGATTGGTGTGCAGTTCCAGTTTTACGGAGAGCACCCGGGCCGCATGGGGGGAAATGCCGATTTCGTGGGGGAGCCCGGGAAAGCGGATCCAGGCGGATGAAACCGTCCTTTTCTCACTCGCCCTTACGTCAATCGAATAGCCTTCCCGCTCAAAAAGTCGCTTGATTCCGGCCGCAGCCGATCCAAAACCAGCGTTTTTTTCCGGATCGATGAGAGAAAAATCGAGGTCTTCCGAAAATCGCGGGATGCTGAACAAAAAGCGCAACGCCGTGCCGCCCAGAAAGGCCCATCGGAGAAATGCGCCGGTGTCCTGCAGCGCTTCCAGGATCCGCGCCTGCAGATACTCCCGGACCAGACAGGTGCGGGCAAGATCGTTCCCTGCGGCGGAGGCCAGCCGGCGCAGATGCTCCTTCATAGGCACTCTCCTCTTTCTTCCTCGAGCAACGGTCCGACAAGGCGGGCAGCACGGATCAGCTTCGGTTTGCCGCTCCGTTCGGCCAGTTCGTTCATGGCCGCCAGGTTGAAGGCTGCCGGATTCTGCAGCCTCAATTGCCGGAGATATTTCTCGGAGTCCGCACCGGCGGTCAGGTGAATCAGGTCCAGGAGCGCCTTTTCGGGCGAAGCCACAAAGGCAAACTGCCTCGGGGCGACTTCAACCTGGGAATACCCGAAGAGAAGGCGCAATGTCAGATGATTGAACTGGAATGCCCCCAGGGGATTCCGGACTGTTTCGGGACGGCCCGGGCCGACGCCGGTCACGACCGGGACATATTCGGGAATCATGCCGTGATACGCCAGCGCCGATTGTGTACTCACATAAGACCCGCGCTGAAGCCGATTGGCGACCAGGAACGGATGCGGCTCCACCTTGCGCCAGACCGGGGCCAGGGCATACAAACCACGGCGAAGTCGAATCAGTCGACCATCCTTCACCCATCGGGACAGTTGCAGCCGCACCTGGGGCGCCGACAACTTCCCCGACAACAGGAGGGCCGAGGAAAACACCGGCTCATCAGCGACCAATTCCAGCAGTGACTGCCATTTCATTGCAGATATATAACAAAAAAGATAATATAATGCAATAAAAAACCCATAGGCGATCGCCTGAATTTGTTTCAGGGTCAATTGCCGGAACAGGATTTGCCCTGCGGATAGAGAGCGAAAGCTGCAGCATTCCGACCCCTCCAGCCTCGATGCCGAAAAGGCGCATTAAAGACCCGCCTGCTCCGGGGCAGACGGCTCCTGTCCTTTTCATTCGATTGGTTTTATGCATAATACGGGACCATGGATGGATTTGCCCTTTTCACCATGGAGGCCGGACCGGATCAGCTCCATATCACCGCCCGGATCGACCGCGACGGCGGCGCCCCGCTCGCGGCAAACGCCTGCGCGGCCATAGCATCGGTCCTCGATGCCCGCGGCATGAGGGTGCTGGGTGAGCGAGCGTTCGGAACGCTCGACTGTTACAAGGTTTACGCTGCGGCACGGGAAAAACACCCCCATTTTGCGACCGGACCCTTCTCCTATATGGAAGGGGCGCCCCCCCGCGGGAGCGGTCTCGCGGGCATCCAGATTCATGCCGTCCGCGCGGCCCGCGGAGACGGCTTCCGGGTCCTCGCGGACGCCACCGGCCCGCGCGGGCGGGTGTGGGAACGGGATGATGCGACCTATGTTCATCTCGCCGGGATCCACGGTTTTGTTCGGGGGGGCAGGGAGGAGCAGGCGGCCGCGACGTTCGAGGAGATGGAGCGGCTCCTGGGGTCCGGTGCGGCCCGCATGCGCGACCTCGTGCGCACCTGGATCTGGCTCGACGGCATCTCCGAAGGGTACGACCGGTTGAACGGCGCGCGCACCGCCCGGTTCCGGTCCGCCGGGCTGATCCCCGTTTCGGGGAAGGAGCCGCCCGCGTATCTTCCGGCCAGCACCTGCGTCGGCGCGCGCACCCCGGACGGGGGGTTCTGCACGGCCGATGGTCTCGCGGTCACCGGCGATGTCCGGGTCGTCCCGCTCGCGGGGGGGCTGCAGCCGCCCGCCTGGGGCTACGGCTCCGCCTTTTCCCGGGGAATCTGCCTCGAGGAGAGGGACAGCCGGCAGATCTTCGTTTCCGGGACGGCGGCCATCGACGGGGAGGGGCGGAGCCTCCATCCGGGGGACGCCCGGGCCCAGGTGGAGGAGACGTTCGAGGCCGTCCGGTCGCTGATCGCCGCCGAAGGGGCGACCTTGCGGGATATCCGCTCGGCGACGATCTATCTGAAAAAGGGCGCGGACCTGGAAGTCTATGATACAGTCGCCCGGAGACGGGGGCTCGGCGACCTGCCGGCCGTCGTCGTCGTGGCCGACATCTGCCGCGACGAGCTGCTGTTCGAAATGGACGTCCTGGCCGTCGTCGGCGGGAAGGGGGGCTGGAGATGAAAAGGGGGATCCTGGCGCTGTCGCTGGCCGCGGTCCTGGCCCTGGGCGGATGCCGGCGCGGGGATTCGCCGCGGACGGCCGGGGGAGGGGAGGCGGAGGCTTCCGGCTACGCCGGGAGCGAGTCCTGCCGCGAGTGCCACGAAAAGTTCTACCAGCTGTGGGCCGGTTCCCACCATGGCCTCGCCATGCAGCCGTTCACGGCGGAGCTCTACCGGACGAAGCTCACGCCGCAGGGGGGCGGCCTGAGGATCGGCGACGCCGACTACCGGGTGGAATTCGACGGGCGGCAGGCCCGGGTCAGGGAAAAGGGGCCGGAAGGGGAGCGGGACTACCCCCTCGAGCACGCGCTCGGGGGGAAGAACGTCTATTATTTCCTGACCCCCATGGAGCGCGGCCGGCTGCAGGTTCTCCCCCTGGCCTACGACGTGCGGAGGCAGGCCTGGTTCGACACCGCCGCCAGCGGGATCCGCCACTTTCACGACCTCGAGGAGGAAACGGTCGACTGGAGGGACGCGGAGTACACCTTCAACACCTCCTGCTGGGGGTGCCACGTCAGCCAGTTTGCGCGCAACTACGACCTCGCGACCGATACCTACCGCTCCGCCTGGCGGGAGCCGGGGATCAACTGCGAGGCGTGCCACGGCTCCGCCGTCGAGCACGTGCGGGTCTGCCGCGCCGCGGAGAAGGGGAAGCCCCCTGCGGACCTCAAAATCGACGTCATCGTTCCGCCGCGGTACAGCAGCGAGGCTTCCAGCGGCGCCTGCTCCGTCTGCCACGCCAAGGGCGCCCCGCTGACCGCTTCCTATGTCCCGGGGGAGGACTTCTTCGACCACTTCGACCTGGGGCTGTTCGAGCACCCCGATTACCACCCCGACGGGCGGGACCTGGGGGAGAACTACACCTACACCCAGTGGCTGATGAGCCCGTGCGCGAATTCGGGGATGCTCGACTGCATGCATTGCCACACCTCGAGCGGAAGGTTCCGCTTCGCGGCCGGGGACACGAACCAGGCCTGCATGCCGTGCCATGCCGAAAACGTGAAGAACGCCGCCGACCACTCCCGCCACCCGCAGGGGAGCGAGGGGAGCCGCTGCATCGCGTGCCACATGCCCATGACCGAATTCGCCCGCATGCGCCGCAGCGACCATTCGATGCTCCCCCCCACCCCCGCGGCGACCCTGGCCTGGAAATCGCCCAACGCATGTAACCTCTGCCACGAGGAGAAGGACGCCGCCTGGGCGGACGGGTGGGTGCGCCGCTGGCGGAAGCGGGACTACCAGGCGCCGGTCCTCCACCGGGCCGGGCTGGTCGAGGCGGCGCGCCGGCGCGACTGGAAGAGGCTCCCGGACATCCTCGCCTACCTCGGGGCGAAGGAGCGCGACGCGGTGTCCGCCGCCTCCCTCATCCGGCTGATCCGGCCCTGCGACGACGAGCGGAAGTGGCCCGCCCTGGTCCGGGCGCTCGCGGACCCCTCCCCGCTCGTGCGCTCGAGCGCGGCCGAACAACTCGGGGACCGCGTGGACGCCCCCGCGCTGGCGGCCCTCGGCGGGGCGGTCCGGGACCCGTCGCGCCTGGTCCGCATCCGGGCCGCGGCGGCCCTGGCGGCGGTGCCGCGGGAAATGCTGGACCCGGGGACGGCGGAGGCCTTCGACCGGGCGGCCGCGGAATTCAAGGCGACGCTCGACGCCCGTCCCGATCACTGGGCTTCGCACTTCAACCTGGGGGGCTTTCACTTCTCCCTGGGGGAGTACGGGCGGGCGGCGCAGCTGTACGAGACGGCCATCCGCCTGGCGCCGCGCGAGATCATGCCCCAGGTCAACGTCTCCTTCGCCTATAACGCGCTCGGGAAGAACGACAAGGCGGAAGCGAGCCTGCGCCGGGCGCTCGAGCTGCAGCCGGGCAGCGCGGAGGTGAACCTGAACCTGGGCCTGCTGCTGGGGGAGATGGGGCGCGTCGACGAGGCCGCAGCCCGCTTCGAGGCGGCGGCCAGGCTCGATCCCGGTTCGGCCGTCGCCGCCTACAACCTGGGCGTCATCCACGCCGGGACCGGAAAAACGAAGTCGGCGATCGATCACCTGCGCCGCGCCTATCGATTGCAGCCCGGAAACGCGCAGTACGGCTATTCGCTCGCTTTCTATCTTGATCAGGGGGGAGACGCCTCCGGCGCCGCCGGGGTGCTGCGGCGGGTCGTGCGGGACGCCCCCGCCCATCTCGATGCCGTCTTTCTCCTGGGCGATATCTATCAACGGCAGGGGAAGGCGGCCGAGGCCCGGGAGCTGTACCGGCGCGCGCTCTCCGCCGGCCCGCTGGCGCCCGAGGCGAGGGGGCTCCTGGAGAACCGGCTCCGGGGGCTCGAGGGGGATTCCTGAGCCGGCGCACCCCCGTGCCCGCTCGCCGGCGCGTCCCGGGGGAAGAAGCGTGTATCCATATCATCGGAGAGGGGAAGTCATGCGTAGAAGACATGCCGGGGCTGGAATCATCGGCGGCGCGATCCTGCTGGCGTCGCTCGCGACCCACGCGGGCTGCAAATTCATGGCCGGTTCGGCCGGAGCCGGGGAGAAGATGCTGACCGTGCTCGATCCCCGGGGGCAGCCGTCGGGACGGTTCGGCCGGCGCGGGGAGGCGGGGGCGCACATGATGGCCATCTTCGACCCCGAAACCCAGCCGGTGATGTCGCGCGACGAACTGCTCCCCCTCAGGATGGCCCCCAGGCTCGAGAGCCTGGAGGGGAAGACGATCTACCTGGTGGACACCGGTTTCGAGGGGGGGAAGGCGTTTCTCGAGGAGATGCAGGAGTGGTTCCGCCAAAACATGCCCGCCGTCAGGACGGTGGTGCACGTCAAGAGCGGCAACGCCTTTTCCGACAGCCCCGAACTCTGGGTGGAACTCAAGAAGAAGGCGGACGGGGTGGTCTTCGGCGTCGGCGGTTGAGACGGCTGCTCGGCGAGTCTCGCCGAGTTCGCCCGCACCATGGAAGGGGAGTTCGGAGTTCCCACCGCCCCCATCGTCACCGCGCGCTTCGCCGAGTACGTCCTGCGGGACGGGCGGTCGCACGGCATGAACCTGCGCTGGACCTTTCCCCCCTACCCGGTCGCCTGGGTCCCGCGCGAGACCCTGCGCGAATATATCCACGGGGACGACCCCGTGACCGGGCGCAGGCTGATGGAAGAGGTGGTCGATGCGCTCACCCGGCCGCTGACCGGGGCGGAGAAGAATCCCGAGGTTCCCGTGCGGCCCCGAAGGGCGCGTTTGCTCGAGCCCGGAACCGAGGCCGGACTCCGGCGGCGGTTCCTCGAGAACGGCTGGACCGACGGGCTCCCCATCGTGCTGCCGACCGAGGAGAGGGTGGCCGAGATGCTCACCGGGACCGACCACGACCCCGGGGAGGTGGTCGGCCGGATGTCGATCACGACGCACGAGGAACTGAACGACTACACCGTCGAGAAGGTGGCGGTGTGCGCCGTGATGGCCGGCGCCCGCCCGGAACATCTCCCCGTCATCCTGGCGATCGCCTCCACGCAGCACCCCGCCATGCCCAGTTCCACCGGGTCCTACGGGAGCATGGTGGTGGTCAACGGCCCGGTGGCCGGGACCATCGGCATGAACAGCGGCGTCGGCGCCCTGGGGCCCTTCAACTACGCCAACTCCGTGATCGGAAGGGCCTGGACCCTGATGAGCATCAATTTCGGGGACGCGCGGGCGGGGGACACCTTCATGGCCACCATAGGCAACGGGCTGAGCTTCACCAACCAGTGCTGCGCCGAAAACGAAGAGAAAAGCCCCTGGAAACCGTTTCACGTCCGGCAGGGGTTCAAGGAATCGGAGAGCACCGTCAGTATCTTCCGCGGCTGGAACGTGACGACCCTGGGGCTGGGGACCGCCGGAGGGTTGCTGTCGAGCGCCCGGGCGATGAACGCCATGGGGAGCCTGACGTTCGTCATGGACCCGCTGGCGGCGAAGACGCTCGAGGGGGAGGGTTTCGAGGACCCGGACCGCCTGGGCCGGTGGCTGGCCGACCAGACGGGCTCCCCGTTCCTCAAGCCCGAGGGTATCCATTTCCTGGTGGTGGGGGGGGAGACCAACCCGATTTTTCACACCACCGATTACGTCCATTACGCCACCGCTTCGGTGGACCGGTGGGTGCCCGCGGGGGGGATCAGGCTGGACGAGAAGCCGCTGCGCATGCCGGCGGTCAAGCTGTGCGAGGACGGGCTCTGCAACTACGGCCGGAAGTGAAACAGGGGAGGGGGCTCATTCCATCGATCCTCCCCCCGATCCTCCCCCCGATCCTCCCCCCGATCCTCCCAAAGACCCGCAGGCGGCGCTGATGTCGCCCCCTCCCGAGTAGCGCCTCGCAACGGGCTGTCCCAGGTGGCGCCGCAGGGCGTCGCGGAACGCGTCGAGTTCCGCCGCGTCCGGGGGGGCGTAACGGCCGGTCGGGTCCGAGACGTCGATCAGGTCGAGCCGAACGGGGGTGTCGCCGACGAGCCGGCCGAGCGCGCGGGCGTCCTCCTCCGAAACATTGACGCCGCCGACGCAGACGTAGGAGAGCATGACGCGCGTGCGCCGGGACTCGGCGTGGCGCCGGGCGGCGGCCATGACCTCGGTGACCGGGGTGCGGGCGGCGGCCGGAACCAGCAGTCTCCGTTTTTCATCCGTCGCGGCCCCCAGGCTGATCGAGAGCCGGAATTTCCGCCCCTCCGCGGTGAACCTTTCGATTTCAGGGACCAGGCCCACGGTGCCGACCGTGATCGCCCGGGCGCCGATGGCCGCGTGAACCGGGAAGCTGAGCAGTTCGGCCGCCGCCATGACGCGGTCGTAATTCAGGAGCGGCTCCCCCATCCCCATGAAAACGGCCCCCGTCACCCGCCCCCCCGCGCCGCGCACGATCGCACGCGCCTGCAGGAACTGGTCGACGATTTCCCAGCCGCGCAGGTCCCTCGGGGCCGGAATCCTCCCGGTGGCGCAGTAGCTGCACCCCATGACGCAGCCGATCTGAGAGGAGACGCAGACCGAAAAAGCACCCGGCTTGTGGAGGGGGATGATGACGGTTTCCACGACCCTGTCGTCGGGGGTGGCGAACACCAGTTTTTCAAACCCCGGATCCTTCGACAGGAGGCGCCTCTGGAGGCGCAGCCGCGGCAGATCCGCGGCCGCACCGAGCAGACGGCGGGGCAGGATGCCGGCCCGGCGGCATTCCTCCACGCCGCACTCCCCCCCGCCGATGAGGAGGGCGAGCCAGCGCCGGGCGTTGCCGAGGGGGAGCGACCAACGGCGGGCCTCGAGCAGAAATTCGGCGGGGCTCTGGTCGCGGGGGTCCCATCTCCCCTGGTCCGGCATCTCTTTGGACATCAGAGTCGTTCCATCCGGCGCGCGATCCATTCCCTCGCTCTCCCGAGCTGCGCCCCGAACGTGTCGGCCCGGAATCCCGTGCGCAGGGCGATATAAAGGATCCTCTCCGGCAGGGGGATGGGGGCCCGGAGCAGGTCCAGGGTGTTCATGAATCCCATGCCGGGCTGAGCGGGTACGGCGGCGGCGGGCCTTTGGAACGGCCAGCCGTCATAGAGGGCATTGGTGAAGGAGGCCAGTTGCCGGAGCGGGAGCCGGCCGAGGACCGCGGCCTCGTCCATGCGCACGAGGAGGTGGTCGAAGGCGCGCAGGTAGTAGACCAACACGCTCGTGGCGTGGCGGCTGTACTCGTACCAGGACAGGCCGTCGACGGCCCGGTCGAACACCCCGAGGGCGGCGGGGCTGAGGTAGCGGAATTCGCGGCCCGCCTCGCACTCCACGCAGTCGCAGCAGCCGGTGTGGTGGAAGAAGCCCGCCAGGTCGCGGCCGTCATGCCCCCCGGAGGTCTCTGCCAGGGGGTGGGCGAGGCACCCGGGCCGCCCCCCCTCGTCCGTGAATCCCAGGAGCTGGCATTCGGGCAGCTCGCCTCTCCCGCGGGGCCGGGCGGGAACGGAACCGCCGACATGGAGGGAGGCGGGGCCCGCATTCGCGCCGTGGCGGTACCGGTAGCCTTCGGCTTCGGCGCTGGCCTTCATGTAGCGGGGGAGCGATTCCCGGGGGTGTTCCGGGTCGTAGATTTCGAGGAACAGCCGGCGTCTTTCGGCAAAACGCCGCTCCATCTCCCCCTTCCCGGCGTCGGCGAAGGCGTCCTCGTACCCCGACGCCTCGATCCGGGGGTCGTGGCGCGGGTTGAAATTCTCGAATTTCAGGAGAAGCCCCCCGGGACCGAGCCAGGCGCCGTCGGCGTCGCGGCAGGAATCGCCGCCGATATGGGGGAGACAGCAGCGGACGCAGGAGAGTGTCCCGCGCAGGCAGAGGCTCCCCCCCGCGCCGGGGCCGGGGCGCAGCAGCGCCTCCATGGCCTCGATCTCCCTCTCCTGTTCGACCGGCAGCGAAAGTTCCACGGGGATAGAATAGCATCCCGCGCCCCCGAATCGCCCGCAATGCGCCCCATTTCCCCTTGTTCCCCCGCCCGGAAACGCTTATAAAGGATAGTCGGCCATAATCTGGAAGCGGGCGGGGGGCAAGGCGGCTCCCGCCTCACAATTCAATGCCGGGCGACCGGCCCGGCGGAAACCCGATCGGAGAACATACATGGAAATCAGACTGAATTCCAACGCGCAGCACCCCCTTTCCACCAAGGTCTTCTTCAGCGACGAGAGCGGTTTCGAGGTCGCCTCCGTCATCGTCATGGGGAAGAAGGACGCGGTCCTGCTCGACGCCCAGTGGACGCTGTCCAACGCCCACCGCGTCATCACCGAGATCCTGGATACGGGCAAGAACCTCACGACCATCTATCTCTCCCACGCGCACCCGGACCATTACTTCGGCGCCGGCGTGATCGCCTCCGCCTTCCCCAAGGCGAAGGTCGTGGCCATCGGTTCCGAGGCCGAGATCATCAACAAGCAGTTCTTCGGCAAGATCGAGCACTGGGAAGGCATCATCGGCGCCCACAACGTCTGCCGGGTCACCACCAAGGCCGAGTCGCTGAAGGAGAACTACTTCGAGCTGGAAGGCCATCGCCTCGAGATCATCTCCAAGGTCATGGGGGACATGCGCTACAACACCATGGTCTGGATCCCGTCGATCAAGACCCTGTACGCCAGCGACGTTCTCTTCAACCAGGCCCACCCCTTCACCTGCGAATGCACCAAGGAGGAGCGGGCGCAGTGGATCGTGGACGTGGACAAGATCGAGAAGATGGGGGCCGAAATCATCATCCCCGGCCACCAGAAGCCCGGGATGCCCTTCGACAACAGTTCGCTCGATTTCACCCGCGACTACGTCCGGGCGACGGAAGAGGAACTGGTGAAGACCGACAGCGTGGGTGAGTTCTACTACGCCATGGCCACCCGTTTCCCCGACGCCAATCTCACCAAGCTGAGCAACGGCATGAACGCGATGGTGTTCAAGGGCGGCCTGGACTGGAACTGGCGCGAGATCGAATAAGCCCGGTCGATCCGACCGAAACGGGTCCCGCTCCAGTCGGCTTCGAACCCCCTGGAGCGGGACCCGATGGTTTTTCCGGCCGGGATCTCCCCTCCCCCCGGATCGGGCCCCGGCCCCGATTGGGTCTTCCCCCCTCAGGAAATAATGGTAAAATCAAAGTGTGGATTTACGGGGCGGTCGCCGGCGGGCCGGTTTTATCGGGCTCTCTCCCGACCGTCAAGGCACTGAATGCACTCCCGGTGGGAACCGGGGGTCTTGGTGAAACGCAGGCGACGGGAGAGCGTAGTATCAAGGTTGACAATGCCGGGTTCCGGTGGCGGGCCGGTTTTTACCGCAGGCGGTCCGGGAGCGGAACGGATAGACGGTGAAGCGGGGTCTTTTGAAGCTTATTGAGGGTATACAAGGGGTGACGGCCGCCTGAGGTCGTCGGCCCTGGTGCCGAGTGAAGCGTTTAGTTCCATCCGCCTTACCCCCCTCTTATTTGAGCAATCCCCTGTCATACGTGTGTGAATGGGTGTGGCGCAAGGTTCGTCCCGGCGGAGGATAACAGGTCCACAGGTTTGTCTGAAAATACGATGAATGGCTAAAAGGAGAATAGGCACTATGGTTAACGGGAAAAAACTGGTTTTGATGTTTACGCTTTTCGTTCTTTTGATTTCCTTCCCCCTGATGGCGGCCGAGAAGGGTTCGGCCCGGATTTCCGTGATCAAGCCGCTCGTGGTGGCGGGCACCGATATCGAGATCCAGCCGGGCAAGTACGACGCCAGGTGGAAGGCGGAGGGGGAAACCGTGACCGTCGTTTTTACGCCGGTGGGCAAGCCCAAGGGGATCGAGGTGAAGGGCAAGATGGAGACCGTGGACAGGAAGTACGAGTTCGACTCCCTCGGGATGGGGACGGATGCCTCCGGCCGCACCATCATCAAGAACATGCAGCTGAAGGGGAAGACGCAGCGCATCGTCTTCGAATAGGTCCGGGCGTTTTTGCCGCCGGATAAGGGTCTGTTCCCGTTTTCCGGCACGGCGGGCTTTGTCCCCGCCGTGCCGGGGGCCGGGAACCAGGCCCTATTTTTTTTGCTTCCGCTCGAGCGCGAATTCCACGATTCGGCGCAGGGTTTCGGAAAAGCCGAGGCCAGCCTCTTCCGCGGACTCCATGAACGACACCCCTTCGGTGAGGTCCGGGTTCGGGTTCACCTCGAGCACGTAGGGCGTCCCGTCCTCCGCCAGTCTGATGTCCACCCGGGCGTAGTCCCTGCATCCCGTCGCCCGGTAGGCGCGCACCGCCTCTTCCTTCACCCACTCCTCCGTTTCCGGGAGCAGGTCCGCCGGGCAGATGGAATGCACCTTGTGATAGGCCGGGGAGAGGGGGTTCCATTTGATGTCGTAGGTGATCAGGTGCGGGTGGTCCTCCGGCAGTTCCTCGAAATTGAAATCGATGATGGGAAGCACCGCGGGCGGGTCGTTCCCCAGCACCGACACGTGGAGTTCATCCCCCTCTATGAATTCCTCGACCAGGATCGGGGGGCGGAAATCGGCGAACATCCGGTCCACCCGGTGGAGGAGTTCCGGGTAATCGCGGACCACCGAGTGCTTGTCGACCCCCGCGCTGCCGTCCTGGCGGGAGGGCTTGATGATGAGGGGGTAGCCGAGCCCGTGGTCGGGACGGATGATGGGGCTCTTCAGGCTGCAGAACCGGGGGGTGGAGACGCCGTTCTCCACCAGGAGCTGCTTCGTCAGGCCCTTGCGCCGGCAGAGGGAGAGGCAGAAGGGGGGCGCCCCCGTGTACGGGATCCCGAACAGGTCGAACAGGCCGGCGACCGCCCCCTCGTGGTTCAGGTCGTTATGGAAGAATTCGACCAGGTTGAAGATGGCGTCGGGCGGGCGCTCCGCCAGGAGGGTGCAGAGGAGATCGAAGTCATCCTTCAGGTTGACGGCGCGGGCGTCGAACCCCTCCCGGGAGAGCGCCTCGACGATCGCGTCGTACTCCTCCGCGGCGGTGGCCACGGCGATCGAGTACTCCGGCTCGAAATCGAGCGAGGCGGGATCCACGGTGCGCAGCGCCAGGTATTCGTCGGTTTCCTCTAGATGGTTATAGAGGACCAGGATCGATTTTTTTTCGGCGTCCATAGAAGTCCCATGCGGTCATCGGGAGCGATGCCGGATCCAGTATATCCCAGGCGGGACTCCCTGATCCCGCGTTTTTTCGCGGGGGCGGCGGTGTCTACTGCTGGTAGAAAATGAGCGTACCGCCCGGAATGTTCTTGGCGTTGATGTCATCGCCGCTCAGGATGCGGCCGTCGGGATACCGGTAATAGGTCGAAGGGTAATTCCATTTGATCCCCGCGATGGTGGAGGCGGGGCGGCGGGATTTGACGTGCCCGCCGTAGACATAGCCCACCAGCAGCCGCGTTCCTTTCGGGGGGGTCTCGAGCAGTCTCTGCCACGAGCGCTTCTTCTTCAGCTCCGAGCCGGTGCGGATGAGGCCGTCGGGGAAAAAGTAGATGGTGGTGGCGCTCGAGGCGGCCAGGCCGGCGATTTCGGCGGGGGTGGAGCCGTCCTTGCCGATCTCCAGGAAGCCTTCGAAGGGCTGGGTGTCTTCGGCCTCGCTGAGAAGCACGCGGGTGCCGGTGGGGATGCGGCCCCAGTCCTCCACCTTGTCCCCCTGCAGCCGCCGGCCGTCGGGGAAGACGTAGACGGTGTCCGGGTGGTTGTACCGTTCCCTGGCGATCTGCCACGCCGTCCGGCTGAGCGAGATCAGCGGGGACTCGGAGGGAGCGTCCACCGTTTCGGGGACCGGCAGGGGGGCGGAGGCGCCCGATGCCACGAGCACGGGTTCCGTTCGGCGCGCAAAGAGAAAGGCGAACAGTTCGGGGTCGGCGACCTTCAACCTCCCGGCCTTGACGTCGGGATCCTCGGGGGGCGCCCCTTCGAGCCCCAGGCGGGCCCGGATCTCCGGGCGGGCGAAGATCATCCCGCACCGCTTCCGTCCCCGGTGGTTGTCGTTGTGAAAACGGTTCGGTCGTCCGTAGGCCACCATGGAGTGGGTCAGGACGCGCTCGTCGGGGATGTCGTAGAGGCTTTTCAGCTGCCGCAGCAGTTCCCGCACCGCGTCGGCCTGGGCGGGAGTGATGTCCCGGTTGTGGTACCCGCAGACCTCGATCCCGATCGAGTAGTTGTCGATGGTGGTCCGCCCCTCCCACATGCTCCTGCCGGTGTGGCGGGCTATCTTGGATTTGTCGATGATGCGGTACACCTGCCCGGAATCGCAGACGAAATAGTGCGCCTCCCCGTACCGCACCAGCTTGTTGAGGGAGCCCTTTTCCTCCCCCTCCGTGGTGTGCAGGATGATGTAACGCGTGTGGGGGCGGCGCGGCCGCTTGCCGTTCAGGGGGCTCAGCCGGTTGCTGATCCTGAGGCCCGCCGCCTCCGAGGTCCGTGCCAGCATGCCGGGCAGCGCCAGGCATGCGACCGCGGTTTTCAATACCTCCCGGCGCGAAGGAACGCGCGAAGCTTCATTTTTCAATGCCACTATCCACTCCAAGCCGCTCCGCCCGCTTGCCCCCCCGTGAGAGGGTCACCTTCAGCAGCGGCGGTGTCACCAGGGTGGTGACGATGACCATGATCACGATGGCCGAGAAGGTGGGGCCGTCCACCACCTTCAGGCTCCGGCCGATGCTGGCGAAAATGAGCCCGACCTCCCCCCTGGGTATCATGCCGACGCCGATGCTCATCCGGTCGATCCCTTTTCCGGTCGCACCCCAGGCGCACGCCTGCTTGCCGATGATGGCCGCCGCCGTGAGGCCGGCGGCGATTCCCAGGACCGACAGGTCGGCAAAACTCTCCAGGTGCACCTGGATCCCCATCAGGACGAAGAAGATCGGGACCAGGAAGGTGGAGATCGGCTTGATCAGGCGGAAAATGTCGATGTCCTCCCGGAATTCCCGGAAATGGACCCTTTCCAGCAGCAGCCCCGCGGCGAAAGCGCCGACGATGCCGGCCAGGCCCGCCACTCCCGCCAGGTAGGAGAGCAGGAAGGCCAGCAGGAGCGAGGAAAGGAGCATGACCCCGGCCGTGCGCAGTCTCGCCAGCAGTTTCATCATGCGCGGGACGACGAACGTTCCGACCGTCAGGGCGCCGCCGAGGAAGAGGACGGCGACGGCAACCAGCTGGAGGATCGATCCCACCTGGATCGACTGTCCCAGCTTGGCGGCGCTGATGACGCTCGAGACGACGGCGAGAACGATCAGTCCCAGCACGTCGTCGATCACCGCGGCGCCGAGGATGATCTGCGCTTCCCTGGTGTGGAGCCGTCCGAGGTCCTGGAACACCCTGGCCGTGATGCCGACGCTGGTGGCGCACAGCACGCTCCCGACGAACAGGTGGACGTAGTGGACGCTGAAGCCGGCGGGCATGCCGGCCGCGATCTGTGCCGGCACCTCGCGGATGAACATCCAGCTGACGCCGTATCCCAGGATGAAGGGGGCGACGACCCCGACGACGGCGACGAACAGGGACGAGGTTCCCACCTTCATCATCCCCTTCACGGTCGATTCCAGGCCGACTTCGAACAGCAGGATGATGACGCCGAGGCGCGCCATGCCGTCGATGATCACGGCCCAGTGGACTTCCATGACCTGGGCCCGCAGCGGTTCGAAGAAACTCCATGCAGGGTTGACGAGGATCAGGTTGCCCAGGACGATGCCGCCGACGAGTTCTCCGAGCACCGCCGGCATGTGGAGCCGCTCGAAGAGTTCTCCGGCCCCCTTCGCTGTCGCCAGGATGACGATCAGGGCCAGGAGCAGCGGGGCGACCGGGTCGTCGTGGACCGCCTCGCCCGAAGCCAGGAGGTTCGGGATGAAGAGGGCCGGAAACAGGGCGGCCACAAGGATACATTTCCGGGAAGAAAGTGTGCGGATCATTTTGATTCCATCCGACGGAACGGACCCTTCCAACAAGGGCTTGCGATACCTCCAGGCTGACAGGAACCCGGGATAAAGGTACAAGTTAACATGAACGATGGGAATACGAAACAAAAGTTGGCGCATTTCGCCGGCGGTGGAAACCATGGTATCTTAGCCCGTATCCGGGGGGCTCTTCATGACGGTGGCCGTGGCGTTCGCTTTCATCGGCGGGGTGATCCTGGTCGGATTCCTCGCCCACCTTCTTTTCAGGGTCACGAAGATTCCCAGCGTGCTTCTGCTGATCGGGATCGGCATCGTCCTGGGCCCCGTCACCGGATGGGTGACGTCCGGTTCCCTGGTCGCCATCGCCCCTTTTTTCGGGACCCTCGCGCTGCTCATCATCCTTTTCGAGGGGGGACTGGGCCTGGATGTATCGAGCGTTCGGACCCAGGCGCCCAAAGCCTCCATCCTCGCCCTGCTCAGTTTTCTCATTTCGTTTCTCGCCGTGGGGGCGCTCGCCTTTTTCGGGCTCGGGATGCCGGTGATCCACTCCCTGCTGCTGGCCTCGCTTCTGGGCGCCGCCAGCCCCGCCATCATCATTCCGCTGGTCTCCGGTCTCAGCGTCCGGCAGGAGATCCGGACCCTCCTGAAACTCGAGTCGGCGCTCGGGGACGTGTTGTTGATCGTTGCCGTCCTGTTCCTCCTCGACGCCCACGCCACCGGGAAGCAGAGCGTCCCCGGGATCGCCCTGGCGCTCTTTTTGTCCATCGCGGTGGCCTTCGTCGTCTCTTCGGTGGCCGGCGCCCTGTGGGCGAGGCTGATCGGCTGGATGGGGAAAGAGCCGCTTGCCTACATGCTGACCCTCGGGTTCGTGTTCCTGCTCTATTTCGGGGTCGAGGAACTGGGGGGGAGCGCGGCTTTCGCGGTCCTCATGTTCGGGATGATTCTCGAGAACATGCACGTGGTCGCCGACCGGGTCGGCCCCCAGGTCCGGTATTTTTTCGGCATCGATGTCCGTGCCGAACAGTTCGTGCTCCAGGCGTTCATGAAGAACATCACGGAGGAACTCTCCTTTCTGATCCGGACCTTCTTTTTCGTCTACCTGGGCCTGCTGCTCGATTTCAGCGCCCTGACCCCGGTCATCGCCCTCTCCGGCATCGCCATGGCGGCCCTGCTGTTCGGCGGCCGGTACGCGGCGGTGCGCGCCGTCCTCAGGAAAGGGACCTATACGGCTGGAGAGCGGCAGATGGTGCTCTCCATGCTCCCCCGGGGGCTCGCGACGGCGGTCATGGCTTTCCTTCCCGTCCAGTTGGGGGTCCCCGGGGCTGAGCTCTTTCCGATTTATGCCTTTATCGTGATCGTGGTGAGCAACATTCATATGACCGGCGGGGTGATCTTCGCCGAGAGGCGGCTCGGGCGGGAAAGGGCGGCGGAGAAGGCGGCGGCGCCGTCACCGGCGGGGGCGCCGTCACCGGCGGGGGCGCCGCTATCGGCGGCGGAGGAACCGGGGCGGACTTCCGCAGGAGGGCGGGAACCCGCCGAGGCCGCCGGGGACGGCCCCGTGCCCGATGCGGCGGTGACGGTCCTGGAGGAGACGCCGCATCGGGGAGCGGGAGAGCAGGCCGCCCGGCGGAAGCCGTTCTCCTTCACGGAACAGGTGATGCGGCTTCTGGGGATCCGCCCCGAGGAGAGGGAGCAGCAGTACCTCCACGCGATGCAGAACGCCTCGATGGCCCCCTCGATCTTCTGGGTGCAGATCCTGCTGGCGTCGGTACTGACGGCGCTGGGCCTGGTGCTGAATCAGAGTTCCATCATCATCGGCGCGGCCCTGATCGTGCCGATCGCCTGGCCGGTCCTGGCCGCAGGCCTGGCCCTGGCGGCGGGGGATATCTACCTCCTGCTGAGGCTTCTGTGGAAGCTGCTGCTCGTCGTTCTCCTGGTCGCCGCGCTCTCCGCCCTGTTCAGTGAACTGCTCCCGTTCAACGCCGTTACGGCCGAGATCGCGTCCCGCACCCGGCCCACGATTCTCGATTTCCTGGTCGCGCTCTTTTCCGGCATGGCGGGAGCCGCGCTGACATTCGGCCGGAAGCGGCTGCTGCGCTATTTCCCGGGGGCGCTGCTGGGGCTCGCCCTGATGCCGCCGCTCACCGTTCTCGGTTTCGGCCTGGGCCGGGAATTCAGCACCGAGATCTTCCGGGGGGCGACCCTGCTGTTCATCGCCAACTTCTTTGCCGTCATCCTGGGTGCCGCGTTGGTCTATGCCGCCGCGGGCATGCCGGCGGCGGCTTCCCTGGAGACCGTCGGGGCACGGAAACACGGGGAGATGAAGCGGCCGTTCGTCCGGTTCCTGTTCGAGCGGCTCGGGCTCGGGACCCTGATCGGGCGGGCCGGGAGCACGCGCGCCCGGCTGATGGTCATCGTCGTTTTTCTGCTTGCCCTGGTCATTCCCCTGCAGATGGCGCTGGACCAGCTGAGCCGGGAATTCCGGGCCCGGCAGGCGGTTTCGGTCGTGGAGAAGATGTTCGACCAGCCGGGGCGCTCCGCCATCATCAACTCGGTGGCCACGATCGGGGAGGAGGAGATCTCCGTCCGCGTCCAGGTGGCGACCAACGCCCTGTTCACCTCGGAGGATATCCGGCGCTTCGAGGAGCGGGTGGCCGACCGGACGGGGGTCGCGGCGCGGCTCGACCTGGTCCAGAGCCTGAGCGACATCGGCGAGGGGCGCAAGCTGATGGGCATGCTGGCCCCGCCGGCTCCCGACTCCGTGCCCTACAGCCCCGGAGTCCCGGACATGGCCCGGGACCTCCGCGATGCCGTCGCCGCGGAGCTGAGGGCGATGGCGTTGCCCGAAACGATCGCCGTCGTGCGCGTCGGCGCCGAGCTCGCCCTGGACGGGGCGCCCCCTTCCTTCAGGGTCGAGTATCTGTCCGAATCCCCCCTGTCCGGGGATGCGCGGGAGCTGCTGGCCCGCCTGATGGAGGACCGGATGGGGCTGCGGCCGGAGAGGCTCGAGTTCCACCACGTCCCCTCGAGGTTCGATTTCGAGCGGGCCGGGGGCGGGATCCGGCCGGACCGATCGCCGGGACTCCGGGAAATCCAGGAAACGCTCCGGCGCTACCCGCAGGTGCGGGCCCAGGTGGAGATCCCGGCGGATCTGGGGCCGGACGACGGGCGGAAGCTCGAGCGGCGGCTCGCGGAGGGCGCGTCCCTGCTCGCTCTCCCGGCGCGTGCCTCGTTCATTCAGAACCCGGAGCTAAAGGGAGGGGTGAGGATCACGCTCCGTCCCCGGTGAACCGGGGTTTTCCCCTTTCGTTCCCCGGCCGGGCTTCATCCGCACGGCGTTGATTTCCGACCCGGTCAGGAGGGCGATGCTTACCAGGTAAAGCCAGAGCATGAGGACGATCACGGCGCCCAGGCTGCCGTACATGGCGCGGTAATTTCCGAGGTGGGTGATGTAGGCCTGGAATCCCATCGACACCACGGCGATCATCGCCACGGCGGCCAGCCCGCCCGGGGAGAACGGGCGGAACTTCCCGCGGCCTCCTCTTCCGAGGTAGTAGAGCAGTTCCAGCCCCGTCAGCAGGAGCAGGGCGAGGATCCCGCGGCGCAGGATCGCGAACCCCCACCGGAGCGGCGCTCCCCATCCGAGCGCGGCCGCCATCCTGTCCTGGGCCGCGCCGCCGAAGATCAGGAGGGAGAGGGTGCCGAAGAGGAGGAAGAGGAGAAGGAACATCAGGATCACGGCCGTCATGCGCGCCTTCCAGAACCGCCGCGGTTCCCCGGCGGAGTGGGTGCGGGCGATCTGCTTCATGGCCGCGTACAGGCCCATGGAGGCGGACCAGAGGGTCAGCGCCAGACCCAGGGTCAGCACCCCCCCCTCTCTTTCGGCCAGGACCTGCCCGACGATCCTCTCCAGGAGGACGGCCGACTGGTCGGGGAGCGCCTGGTGGATCAGGTCCATGGCGGCCCGCTCGAGATCGGGGATCGGGAGAAAGGGGAGGAGGGAAAGGCTGAAAATGGCCGCCGGGAAGATGGAAAGGAGGAGGAAGAAGGCGACGGCGGCGGCGCCGGTGAGCACGTCGTCCTCCTCGATCTTCCGCCAGAGTTGCAGCGCGAACTGCGCGGCCGGGATCAGGCCCATCTCGGATACCCTCCAGGTTTCCCGCCGGCGGCCGTCCGGGGCGGCAATGGAATTGTTTTATCCGGGTGAGGGATAGCGTAGTATGGGGCCGGGATTTTGGCAAGCGCGGTCACCTGGGGGGTCGGTGCGTGGAACTGAGGCATTTGAGATATTTCGTGGCCGTCGCCGAGCAGCTCCATTTCCGCCACGCGGCGGAAATCGTTCACGTGGCCCAGCCCGCCCTGAGCCAGCAGATCAGGCAGCTGGAAAAGGAGCTGGGGGTCACGCTGCTCGAACGGTCCCGCCACCAGGTGCGGCTGACGCCGGCGGGGAAGGCGTTTTACGAAAGCGCGCTCGGCGTCCTCCGGCAGGCGGACCAGGCCGCGGCGAGGGCGCGCAAGGTGGACAGCGGGGACGCCGGCACGATCCGGATCGGCTTCGTCAGCACGGCCGCCATCCGCGTGCTCCCCGACGGCGTGAAGCGGCTGCAGAAACAGGTCCCCGCGGCCGAGGTCGAACTCAGCGAGCTCGCGGCGGGCGAACAGATCGACGGGCTGTACCGGGAACAGCTGGACATCGGGTTCGTCCACGCCAAGCTGTCGCGCGACGTCCTCGGGACGAGGATCGTCGCGCGCGACCGCCTGATCGCGGCCGTGCCCGACTCGAGCCCCCTGGCCCGGTGCCGGCGTGTCGACCTCCGGGACCTGGCCTCCTGGCCCGCGATCATGCCCGCGGGGCATTCGAGTTCCGGGTTCTACGAGCAGGTGCGCATGGCGTACCAGATGGCCGGGGTGCGGCCGGAACGGGTGCATTACACGCGCCTGCTGCAGACCGGGCTGCTGCTGGTGGCGGCCGGGGTGGGGGTCTCCCTGGTCCCGGAATCGTTCCAGCTGATCCACGTCAGGGGGGTCGCCTACAAGAAGCTGCGGGTGGAGCCCCCCCTGTGCGAGATGGTGGCCGCGTGGCGCCGGGACAACGCGTCGCCGCTGCTCGCGCGCTTCGTCCGGTGCCTGCCGGAATTGGGCTGACCGCCTGATATTAATTACTTATCACCGGGGCACGATCTTACTATTGGACGGGGGGGCTCCGCCGGGGTATTAAGATAGCCGGGACCCGAGCCAGCCGGAAAGATCCCGCAGGCTCTGCCGGCCGACCCGGTGGGGGGTAGGGTACTCCCGGTAGGTCAGCTCGGCGGAACTCTTGACGATGAGGTCCCGGGCGCGGCGGGCGAGTCCCACGGGGACTACCGGGTCCGCGGTGCCGTGAGCCAGGAATACCGAGAGCCCCTCCAGGCGGTCCCACGCGAACTCGAGCGACGTGTTCTCGGGGACGTAGCCGCTGTGGGCGACGACGCCGCGCACCTCCCCGGGGGCCGTCAGGGACAGGGCGAAGGCCATGACGCTCCCCATGCTGAAGCCGAGCAGAAACACCTTCCGGCCGTCCACCGGGTAGCCGGTTTTTACATCGCGGACGAACCGGCGCAGCCGGCCGAGGCTCTCGGCGAACTGCTCCGGGTGGGGGGTGAAGGGGGCCGGGATGCCGTACCAGGCGTAGGCGTCCGGTTCCCCCCCGCAGGGGAACGGGGCGCGCACGCTGAGGATGAAGAAGCGCGGGTCGAGGTGGGGCGCGAGTTTCAGGAGGGTGTCTTCGCGGGCCCCCTGCCCGTGCAGCAGGATCAGGGCCGGGGGCGCGCCGGCGCCTGCACCAACGGGCGGCAGGACCTTGTGAACGAGCGTCGACGATATCGGATTCATGGGCATTAAGGTTACAGTCCCGCGCGGCGGTTGTCGAGAATCGGCGGGCCGGGCCATCCCGGTCATAAGGAGAAGAGGAATCATGGCTAAGGCATTGGAAGGCGTCAGGGTACTGGATTTTACGCAATATCTGTCCGGCCCGCACTGCACGGCGGTGCTCTCCGAACTGGGGGCCGAGATCATCAAGGTGGAGATGCCGGGCAAGGGCGAACCGGAAAGGGTGGCCATGCCCAAGACCCCGAAGAAGGAATCCTACCAATTCCTCTCCTACAACCGGGGCAAGAAGAGCGTCACCCTGAACCTGAAGGCCCCCAAGGGGTTGGAGATCGCCCGGCAACTGGCGGCCAAGGCCGATGTCCTCGTGGAGAACTTCGCGCCCGGGGTCCTGGAGCGGCTGGGACTCGGGTACGAGGAGGCGAGAAGGCTGAACCCGTCGATCATCTACGCCTCCATATCCGGTTTCGGGCAGACCGGACCCCGCCGCAACGACGTCTGCTACGACGTGGTGGCGCAGGCGATGGGCGGGCTGATGAGCGTGACCGGGTATCCCGGCGGAGAACCGCTCAAGGCGGGGATTTCGCTCGGCGACTACATGGGGGGGTACAACGGCGCCATCGCCATCCTCGCGGCCCTCTATCACCGGAAGGTGACGGGGGAGGGGCAGTCGATCGACATCTCCATGCAGGACGGCATCTGGGCGATGGTGTTCCCGGACCGGGCCAACTACTTCGACACGCTCGAGGTCCCGAAGCGGTTCGGCAACAAGCTGAGCAGTTCGGCCCCCTTCGGCGCCTTCAACGCCAGGGACGGGTACGTGGTGATCTGCACGATCACCGACGGCCAGTGGCAGAAGGTGCTTCAGGCCATGGGGCGCGAGGACCTCGCCGGCGAGGAGCGCTTCGCCACGCGCGAACTCCGGACCCGGCACATGGCCGAGGTCGATGCGCTGGTCGAGGGGTGGCTCAAGGAGAAAACGGTCGAGGAGGCGATCGCCGAACTGAAGAAGCACCAGGTTCCCTGCTCGCCGCTCCCCACCTTCGACCAGGTGGCCTCCGATCCTCAACTCCTTTCGCGGGAGATGATCGTGGAGGTGGAGCAGCCGGTTTCGGGGAAGGTGAAGCTCATCGGCTCGGTGTACAAGATGTCCCGCACGCCGGGGGACCGGACGATGCGGGTGCCCGACGTCGGCGAGCACAACGGGGAGATCTACGGCGGGCTCCTGGGCATGGATGCCGGGGAACTGGAGAAGCTGAGCGAAGAGAAGGTCATCTGAGCCGCGGCGCCCGCGCGCCCGGGGCGGTTTTCGTTGACAACGAGGGTGTTTCAATGTAATAAAAGTGCCTTTTGCTGATTGCCCGAAGTCTGGAATCATCATGCGCAGGGCGATGGTTTCGCCGGCACTTAAACATTTCTACAAGCCTGGAGGTAAATCCATATGAAGGGTCAAGAGTTTTTGGATGTACTCACATCGAGAAAGAGCATCCGCAGGTACAAGCCGGATCCGGTACCGGACGAGATGATCGACATGATCCTCGAGGCCGCCCGCTGGGCGCCGACGGGGGAAAACTACCAGCCGTGGAGATTCATCGTGATCCGCGACCAGGAAACGCGGAACAAGATCGGCGATCTCTCCAAGCAGGGGAGCGGCTCGCGCATGACCGCCTGGTACTGCCTCAACGAACTCCAGAAGAGGTTCGAGGGGATCGAGGATCCCGAGAAGCGGGCGGGCGTGCTGGAATTCATGTATTCCGGAAGAGTGTCCGAGTTCTGCAAGCAGGCGCCCGTCGTCATCGCCGTGATCGGCGACCTGCGCGTCGGCAGCGTGGACGTTCCCTACGACCTGTGCGCCGCCATGGAGAACATGATTCTCCAGGCCCATTGCATGGGGCTGGGTTCCTGCTGGGTCTACGGCCCGGTGGCCAGCACGCGCGACGCCATCCGGTTCAAGGACATCCTGGGCATTCCGCAGGGGATGGGCAAGTACAAGGTGCTCTCCTACCTCGCGGTCGGCTACCCCCTCGAACAGCGCAAGCATCCGAGGCCCAAAATGGAGCTCGAGGAGATGGTGTACTGGGAAAAATTCGGAAACAAGGAGAGGATCTAAATGGATACCATAAAGTATTGCAATCAGCTTGTCTCTAGGCTTGAAACTCTCATGTTTCAGGAACTCTCCGGCATGGCCTACTGGAAGTGCGAGTTCGTGGGCCCCGACTTCATCCGCGCCCAGAACATCCAGGGGAAAACGGTGCCCGAAATCGTCGAGGCCTGCACCAAGGCGATGAAGGAAGCGGGGATCGTGGCCGACATCTCCTACAAGACCGGCGGGGAAGGGCTCATGCTCAAGCTGAAGGTCAAGGGATGCATCCACCATGAGAAGGAAGCCCTGGTCAAGGCCGAAGGGGTGGCCCCCTACATCTGCCCGATCGCCAACATGGTCCTGGACCAGATCCACCAGAAGCTGAAGTATGAAACCAGCTACCTGACCAAGATCGCCATCGACCCGGACCGGAACCTGTGCCTCCTGTACCTGGCCCTGTACGAGACCGCCGACAAGATCGGTTGCGTGACCGACTGGCTCAAGGACGACGAGGACGCCGAGTGGCTGAAGGCGCAGCCTTCGCAGATTCTGGCCGCCGAGGACCGGAAAAAGAAGTAGGCGGAGATCCCGCCCGCTTGAAGTTCAGGGAGCCTTCAGCGTCGCGCCCGGGGAGGGTGCGGCGGCGGAAGGCTCCCTTTTTTTTGGTGCGCCCGGTCTACGCGGACGGCCGGCGCATGGCGCCCCGGATCGCCCTGGCGATTTTCGCCCGGTCGGGGATGACGAACTTTTCCATCGGCGGGCTGAAGGGGATCGGGACGTCGAGCCCGCAGACCTGGGCCGGCGCCGACCGCAGCCGCGCGAAGGTCGTGCGGTCGGAGGCCGCCAGGGCGACGATCTCCGACGCCGCGCTGCAGGTCCGGCAGGCTTCATCGACCACCACGAGGCGCCCCGTCTTGCGGACCGAGCGGAGGATGGTGTCCCGGTCGAGGGGGACCAGCGTCCGGGGATCGATCACCTCCACCGAGATCTTCCCCTCCACCTCCGCCGCCGCCTCCAGGGCCACGTGCGCCATCCGGCCCAGGGCCACGACCGTCACGTCGGTTCCCCGCCTCCGGACCGCCGCCTTGCCGAAAGGGATGAAATACTCCTTTTCCGGCACCTCGGCCTCGGTCCGGCCCAGCATGAAGGGCTCGAAGGAGATGACGGGGTTCGGGTCATTCAAGGCCGTCTTGAGGAGCCCCTTCACGTCGTAGGGCGTGGTCGGCAGGAGGATCTTCAGCCCCGGTACGTTCATGAACATGGAGTAGGGGCTGATGGAGTGCTCGGCGGCACCGGAAAAGCCCGCGCCCACCGTCATCCGGATCAGGACAGAAAACTTCGCCTGGCCGCCGAACATGTAGGTGATCTTGGCGGCGTGGTTCATCATCTGGTCCAGGGCGACGAAGCCGAAGGTGGCCATGCGCAGGTTGACCACCGCCCGGAACCCCGATCCCGCCAGGCCGATGGCGGCCCCCACGAAGCTGTTTTCCGCTATCGGCGTGACCCTCACCCGGTCGGTCCCGAATTCCTCCGCGAGGTCGGCCGCCAGGTCGGTGGACATGTGGACGCAGCGGGGATTCTTGCGGAATTCTTCCTGGATGGCCTCGTTCGCCGCCTGGTCGTACGTGATCTTTCGCATCGTTCCCTCGCTCGGTTTAGGTGGAATAGACATCCTGCAACGCGTCCTGAGGTTGCGGGTAGGGGCTCCGGAGGGCGAAGTCGTGCGCCTCTTCGACCGCCCGCAGGATCTTGTCGTTGATCGACCGGACCTTGGCCGCCGAGAGCACGCCCCGGTCGCGCAGCTTCTTTTCGAAGGACGCCACCGGGCACTTCCTCTTCCACTCCTCCAGTTCGGCCGCGGGGCGCAGGTCCTCCAGCCCCTGGGAGAGGAAATGCTTGTGCCAGCGGTAGGTCCGGCATTCCAGGAAAAAGGGGCCTCCCCCCTTGCGGATCCCGGCGACCGCGGAACCCGCGGCGCGGTGGACCTCCTCCACGTCGTTGCCGAATACCACCTTGCAGGGGATCTTGTGGGCCCTGGGGATCCGGGCGATCTCGCCGGCCGCCATCGCGTAGGCGGCCGGGGTGTTGACCCCGTACTGGTTGTTTTCGCAGACGAACAGCAGCGGCAGCTTCCAGATCCCCGCCAGGTTCAGGGCCTCGTGAAATTCCCCTTCGTTGCAGGCCCCGTCGCCGAAAAACACCGCGGCGATGTCCCCTTTCCGCTCCAGTTGCGCGGCGAAGGCGGCCCCGGTGGAGATCGGCAACCCGGCGCCCACGATGCCGTCCGCCCCCAGCATCCCCACGCTGAAGTCGGCGATATGCATCGATCCCCCCTTCCCCTTGCAGTACCCGGTCTTCTTGCCGTAGATCTCGGCCATCATCCTTTTCAGGTCGGCGCCCTTGGCGATGCAGTGTCCGTGTCCGCGGTGGTGGCTGACGATGCGGTCGCGCCGCGTCAGGTGCCGGCAGACGCCGGCGGCGATGGCCTCCTGCCCGATGTAGGAATGGACGAACCCGGGGATGTTCCCGGCGAAGACCTCGCGGACGAGCCGCTCCTCGAAGCGGCGGATCGTCAGCATGGTGGTGTAGAGTTCGATCAGGATCTTGTCGTCGGACTGCACGGAATCCCCCTTTCTCAGAACTGCGCGATCGTGGTGTCGTAGGCGCGCGTGGCCGCCTCCCCGAGGGGCAGGGTCCGCAGCTCCCGGCTCAGGACCTCGATCCCCCACGGGCCGTCGTATCCCGCCGCGAGAATCCGGCGGACGAACCCCCTGATGTCGAATTCCCCCTCCCCGCACAGCCTGCGGTGGTTGATGGTGTCCTCGTGAAGGCTCCAGGGGCACTGGAGCGTCCCGTCGTTGATCTCGACCCCCAGGAGAAAGCGGGGGGGGATGCGGGCGACCTCCTCGTAGGGGATCCCCAGCTTGACGACGTGCCAGAGGTCGATCATGATGCCGCCGTTTTCCCGGTCCGCCCCCGTGACCATTTCCAGGGTCTCGGGGAGCGTCTTGATCATCGCGTCGACGATCAATTCGAAAAGGATGCGGGTCCCGTAGTTGCGCGCGTCGTCACAGAGGGCGGCGAAGGACTCGATCAGCCGCGGCATGGGCGTCACCTGCGAATCGAAGTCGCCCGCCTTGATGTGCCGGGCGCCCAGCGCTTCGGCCGCCTCGAGCAGCATATGCTTGACCTTGTCCGACTCCCGTTTTTTCTCCCCGTCCAGGAACCAGTCGGAGATGAACTCCAGCTCGACGTGCCGGATGCCGTTGTCGTCGAGGATGCGCTTCATCTCCCGGAGGGTCCTCCGCTCGAGCGTGTGCGCGACGTCGGCCTCCTTCAGCCCGATTCCGGTGAATCCGGCCCGCGCCGCCGCCTCCACGCGGTCCCGGAAGTCGAAGGGGCTGAATTCCTGCTCCGAGTGGGGATGGACGTCCCCCGCGATCGTCCAGTAGGACGCGATCAGATCGACCTTGCTCATGCGCACACCCTCCATTGAAAACCCGTCCATCCTATGCGAACGCGCCCCGCGGAGTCAATCGCGTTGGGGCCTCGCGCGGCCCGGTTCCGGGGGCGGAAATAGGGGTGGGAATCCGGGTCCGGTGGAATTATGATGATGTCAAAGGCCCCGTTCCGGCGGGGACCCTGTCTCTGAACATTCTTCGGTCTTCACGGGAGGATCTATGGAGTTCGACGCGTCGCGCAGGAGATTCCTGCAGGCCGGGGTTCTTCTCCCGGCGGCCGGTTTGGCGGGTCCCGCCCGGTTGGTGGCGCCCGGCCCGGCCCCGGGATCGGAATACCGTATTCTGGGGCGGACGGGGATGAAGGTGTCGGGTGTCGGCTGCGGCGTCGGGATCACGCCCGATCCCCGGGTGATCGCGCGGGCCATCGACCTGGGAGTCAACTACTTCGACACCGCCCGGGGGTACGGGGAAGGAGCCAGCGAGCGTATCACCGGCGCCGCCCTCAGGGGGAAAAGGTCCGGGGTGGTGCTGGCGACCAAGACCGATGGGCGGAGCCGTCAGGACGTGCTCGGGGACATGGACGCGAGTCTGCGGGCGCTGGGGACGGAGTACGTCGATGTCTTCCACCTCCATTCCCGCGACACCCCCGATACGATCACGGACGAGGCGCTCGAGGCCTGCGTGTCGTTGAAGCGGCAGGGGAAGGCCCGCTTTCTCGGCGTCAGCACCCACGATATCCACGCTGTCGCCGACCGTATCCTGGAACTCGGAGCCTTCGATGTCGTGCAGACGACCTACAGCTACGCCATCAGCGCCCCTTTCCGGAACCGCGCCATCGATCGGCTGCACGACGCCGGCATAGGCGTGGTGGCCATGAAGGTGGTGATCGCCGTGGCCGGCTTCGTTCCCAGGGAGATCCCGCTAAAGGGCGAGGGGCCGCTGGCCGCCATCAAGTGGGTGCTTTCGAACCCGGCGATCTCCACCACCGTCCCCTATGCCAAAAACATCGCGGAACTCGAGATGAACGTGCGGGCGATGACGGAACCGTACTCCCCCGGAGACGAAAGGCTGCTGTATGTCCGCAGCCGGGAGATCGCGCCGTATTACTGCCGGATGTGCTACGAATGCAGGGGGAAGTGTCCCCACGGGGTGCCGGTCGCGGAGGAACTGCGCTTCCTTGCCTATCACGATTTCGGCCGCAGCCCGGAACAGGCGCGGCAGAGCTTCAGGGCGCTCCCGGCCGCCGCCCGCGCGGTGAGCTGCCGCGATTGCGCCTCCTGCGTCATCCGGTGCCCGAACGGGGTGGAGGTCCGCAACCGCCTGATCCGGGCGCAGGAACTGCTGGCCTGACCGCGGCACGGGCTTTATATCCCGGGGTCGTCGATGACGGCGTTCAGGACGGGGCTGGGGCGCATCGCGGCGGAGGTCCGGGCGAGGTCGGGATGGTAGTACCCTCCCATGTCCACCGGGCGCCCCTGCACGGCGATCAGCTCGGCGTGGATCTTCTCCTCGTTTTCCGCCAGGCGCCGCGCGAGCAGGGTGAACCGGGCGCCGAGGGGGGTGTCCCCGGCCCGGTCGGCCAGCGCCCGGGCCCAGTAGAGGGCCAGGTAGAAGTGACTGCCGCGGCAGTCGATGCCCCCCAGTTTGCGGGCGGGGGAGCGGTCGTTTTCGAGGAAGGCGCCGATGGCGTCCTCGAGTGTTTCGGAGAGGAGGGAGGCCGTGGCGTTCCGGAAGGCGGTTCCCATGTGCTGCAGGGAAGCGGCCAGGTTCGAGAATTCACCGAGGGAGTCCCAGCGGAGATAGTTTTCCTTGATGAACTGCCGCACGTGCTTGGGCGCGCTCCCCCCGGCTCCCGTTTCGAACATCCCCCCCCCGGCCAGGAGCGGGACGATCGACAGCATCTTCCCGGAGGTCCCGACCTCGAGAATGGGGAAGAGATCGGTCAGGTAGTCGCGCAGGACGTTGCCCGTCACCGATATGGTGTCGAGGCCGCGGCGGACGCGCCCGAGCGAAAACTCCATCGCCGCGACCGGCGTCATCACGCGGATGTCGAGGCCCCGGAGGTCGCATCCGGCCAGGTCCCGTTCGACCTTGCGGAGGACCTCCGCGTCATGCCCCCGCGCGGGGTCGAGCCAGAAGACGGCGGGGGTGTCGCTCCGGCGCGCCCGCCGGACGGCCAGCAGCACCCAGTCGCGGACGGAGGCGTCGGTCGTCCGGCAGGAGCGGAAGATGTCCCCGGGCTCCACCGTCCTGCTGATCAGGGTTTCCCCGGTATCGGCGCACCGGACGCGGATGACGCCCGGCCCGGGGGCGATGAAGGTCTTGTCGTGGGAACCGTACTCTTCCGCCTGCTGAGCCATGAGCCCGATGTTCGGCACGCTCCCCATCGTCGCCGGGTCGAAAGCGCCGTTTTTCACGCAGTCCTCGACGATGGCCTTGTAGATCGTGGCGTAGCAGCGGTCGGGGATGACGGCCTTGGTGTCGTGCAGCCGGCCGTCCGGCCCCCACATCTTTCCGGAGTCGCGGATCATGGCGGGGATGGAGGCGTCGATGATGACGTTGTTGGGGACGTGGAGGTTGGTGATCCCGCGTTCGGAGTCGACCATGGCCAGCTCCGGCCGCTCCTCCAGGGTCTTCCGGATGTCCGACTCCAATCCCGCGCGTGCCTCCGGGCCGAGGGATTCGATCCTTGCGTATAGTTCTCCCAGGCCGTTGTCGGGGTTTATTCCCAGCCGGGCGAAGAGGTCGGCGTGCTTCGCGAATACGGGCTCCAGGAAGGTGCTGACGGCGTGTCCGAAGATCACCGGGTCGGACACCTTCATCATGGTGGCCTTCACGTGGAGCGAGAAGAGGATCCCGCGCTCCCGGGCGTCCGCGATCTCCTCCCGGTAGAAGGCGCGCAGCCGGCGCACGTTGAGCACGGCGGCGTCCAGGATGTCCCCTTCGCCGAGCTCCGGCCCCTTTTTCAGCACCGTGACGGCCCCGTCATCGGCCACGAATTCGTACAGCGCCGCTCCCACGCGCTCCACCGTGACGGCTCTCTCGCTTTCGTAGAAGTCTCCCCGGGACATATGGGAGACATGGGTCGGGGAGTCCGGGCTCCAGGCGCCCAGCTTCCGGGGGTGTTTCCGGGCGTAGGCCTTGACGGCGGGGGGGAGGCGGCGGTCCGAGTTTCCCTCCCGGATCACCGGGTTCACCGCGCTCCCGAGAACGATGTCGTAGCGCGCGCGTATGTCCCTTTCCCCGTCGTCTTCGGGGGCCTCCGGGTAGTCGGGGATGGCGTACCCCTGCGCCTGCAGCTCCCGGACGGCGTCGACGAGCTGCGGGACCGATGCGGAGATGTTGGGAAGCTTGATGATGTTGGCCTCGGGCTTCAGGGTGAGATCCCCCAGCCGGGTCAGCCAGTCGGGCACCCGCTGGGCTTCGGTCAGCCATTCGGGGAAATTGGCCAGGATCCGCCCCGCCAGGGAAATGTCGGCGAGCTCGACGCGGATGCCTGTTTGCCGGGTGAAGGCCCGGATGATGGGGAAGAGGGAGAGGGTGGCCAGCGCGGGCGCTTCGTCCGTCCAGGTCCAGAAAATGGTCGATTCCGAGGGTTTCTCCATCATGATCGTGCGTCCCCTTTCTCTTTGGTGATGATATATCATGGGGAGAGGGTTGAGAAGGCTCCCAAAAACCAGGCAAAATTTCAGATATCTTGGGATATTTTCGGACAATTTGTTCCATTAGGTGGAATGCGTTGACGCATAGTGGAATGCGGCCTAATCTTATGGAAGATCAATCTTTATTTCTCGGGAGGTCCGCCATGAAGATACTGCGTGTCCGCATGAAGGAAAAGGGTGTTCGTTGGGAACCCGTTCCCAAGGAATATGAACAGCTTGGCGGCAGAGCCCTAATCGCGAAATTGCTTTTGAGCGAAATCCCTCCAGCCTGCGACGCCCTCGGGCCGCATAACAAGCTCGTGTTCACCCCCGGATTGCTGGGCGGGGCCATCGTTCCCACGGCCGGAAGGCTTTCGGTCGGGGCCAAGAGCCCGCTGACGGGGGGGGTCAAGGAGGCCAACGCCGGCGGGACCGCGGGGGACACCCTGGGCAAGTGGGGCATCAAGGCGATCGTGGTCGAGGAGCAGCCTGCCGCCGGGGACTTCTCCATCCTGGTCGTGGACGGGGATTCGGCCGAACTGGTCCCCGCGGCCGATGTCCGCAACATCGGCACCTACGCGACCGCCGACCGGTTGCAGGAGCGCTATGGGGAAGACGCGACCGTCATCTCGATCGGGCAGGCGGGCGAGTACCTGATGTCGGGCGCGGGGATCGCGGCGACCGGGGAGCGGGACCAGCGCAGCAACCACGCCGCGCGCGGCGGCCTGGGCGCCGTCATGGGGAGCAAGGGGCTGAAGGCCGTCGTCATCAAGAAGGCGCTGGGCAGGGCGGTCCGGATGCACGACGACAAGCTCTTCCGCACCGCCTGCAAGGAGTTCGCCCAGGCCCTGATCACGAGCCCCAAGCTGGGGGTCAAGGGATCGCAGCACCTGTACGGCACGGCTTCGATCGTAGGCGCCGTCAACGAGATGGGGGCGCTGCCGACGCGCAATTTCTCCTCGGGGCGCTTCGAGGGCGCGGCGGAGCTGCGGGGCGAAAAGCTCCGGGAAATCATCCTCGCCCGCGAGGGGAAGGTGGGCACCCGCTGCATGCCCGGGTGCGTCATCGCCTGCCGCAACCTTTTCACGGACAGGACGGGCAAGCCGGTGGTCGGCACCGTGCAGTACGAAACCATCGGGCTCGTCGGCTCCAACCTGGGGCTCGACACCCTGGACGACGTGGCGACCCTGAACTACATGTGCAACGATTTCGGGCTGGACACCATCGAAACGGGCGCCGCGCTCGGCGTAGCCGTCGAGGCGGGCCTGGCGAAATTCGGGGATATCGACAGCCTCGTCGGGCTGCTCCGGCAGGTGGGCGAGGGGACGGTCCTCGGGCGCATGATCGGGTGCGGGTGCGTCACCACGGGGAGGATCCTGGGAGTGCGCCGGGTGCCGGCCGCGGTCGGGCAGGCGATGCCGGCCTACGACCCCCGCGCGCTGAAGGGGAACGGCGTGACCTACGCGACCTCCCCGCAGGGGGCGGACCACACCGCGGGCAACGCCTTCGGCGCCCGGCTCGAGGTCAACCCCCTCGGAGCCGAGGGGCAGAAGGAGCTCTCGCTGAAGCTGCAGATCATCGCCGCCATGCTCGACAGCACGGGGTTGTGCCTCTTCGCCCGGCCGCCCATCATTTCGAAGCCGCAGTTGATGATCGACATGATCAACGGCATCTACGGCTGGGGCTGGACGCTCGAGGACTACGACCGCTCGAACCGGGAGGTCCTGCGTACCGAACTGGAGTTCAACCGCCGGGCGGGATTGACCCGGAACGATTACCGGATCCCGGAGTTCATGCGCGAGGAGCCGCTGCCGCCCCACGACACGGTGTTCGACGTCCCCGATTCCGACCTGGATTCGGTGTTCGACACGCTGTAGGCGGGGGCGCTGGAGGGAGTCAGGCGCAGCGCAGGACGCCGCGGGCCCAGAGGCAGTGGCCGCAGACGGGGAAGGGATTGCCGTGGCAGTCCGTTTCGTTCCCCTCGGCGAATTCGCACCCGCAGCAGTCGATGCAGGGGGAAAATTCGAATTTCCTCACCCGCTCCCTGAAGGAGGCGTAATCGGGCTGCCGCCAGATCGACTCCAGGGACCGTTCTTTCAGGCTCCCATATTCACAGCGCCGGAATGCCTTTTTCCAGTCCCGGATATAGCAGGTGTAGGAGTGCAGGAGCGGGGGGCAGGGGCTGATCCCGCCGTGGCAGGAGAGGGCCACGCTTCCCGGCCGGATGAAGGGGCAGTAATTGTTCCGCTGCCCCAGGTTGAGGTCGAGATAACTCAGATTGGCCTGACGGAGGGCCACGGCCGATACGGCTTCGAGGGCTTCCCGGCTCCAGTCCATCCTGGGAAGGATCCAGAGCGGGTTGCGCGGGTCCCCCGGCGACTCGTGGCTGGTGGGCGTCCTCTCGTAGAGGATTTCGTCCTGGAGCTCGGGCGCGTAGGGGAGCACGTTCGAAACCAGGATGAACGACGCCCGGACCCTGCGCGCGATCTCCTGCAGGTCCGGCAGCTCGTGGATGTTGCTCTTCATGGCCACGAACTCGATCCCGATCCGCACGGGCGCCTGGGGCAGGGTGTCGAGCATGTCCTCCATGGGGTAGAGGAAGTCGGTGGCCTCGAGCGGGGGAGAGGGGGCCCCGGCGAGCTCCTCGAGGCGGGCCAGGGTCTTCCGCTTCAGGTCCGCGCCGGCGTCGGGCGGCGTCGTTTGCTTCACCAGGCTCCAGAGGTAGAGGGTGCGGACGTTTCGCACGATCCGGTCGAGCGACGCCCCGGGGCGGACGGCGCCGTGGGATTTGTTCGACGTGCCGTCGACGGACACGGTGATCTGGTCCAGCCCGGCGTAGACCAGCCGCTCCGCCATCGCCGGGGTCAGGAGCATGGCGTTGGTCGTGATCTCCGTGCGCAGGCCGCTCTCGTGGGCCAGCCGGATCATTTCGGGGAAGCGCGGATGCAGCAGCGGCTCCCCGAAACCGGCGAAGGCGACGGTCCGGGCTTCGGGGAAAGCGGCCAGACCCTCGATCAGTCTCCCGTAAACGGTCCAGTCCAGGTCCTCGGGCGATTCGTCCCAGCTATGCCGGATGCAGGTCACGCAGTCGAGGTTGCAGCGGTTGGTGGGTTCCACGTAGGCCTTGAGCAGGGGATCGGCGGAACTCTCGGCCGGGGCGGGAGCCCCGGGCGCGTCGGATTGGGTGTGATTCATTACTCTTGGGGTTCCTCGAGCGGACCGCGCGGAGCCCGGGCGTGCGGCCGGGTCATCCGCCCTCCATGTGGGGATAGAGCTGGACGAAGTCGCCGTCCTTGATGACGCTGTCGAGGGGCGCCCATGCGCCGTTGATGAGCAGCATCCCCACGCTGTCGGGGGGGAAGCCGAGCCGTGCCTCGAGCTCCGGCAAGGGCAGGGAAGCGCCGATATCGAGCGTTTCCCCGCTCTTGCCCGCCAGCTCAGCCAGCATCAGGTTGTATTCCAACTCGATCATGGGTGTCTCTGGCTCCTAGCGCAGGACCCCCTTCTGCATCTCCTCGTCGGAGAGGTCGAACACCGAATTGGTGGGAGGCAGGGGGATTCGGTACATGTATTCCGGCAGCTTGTCCTGGGAAGGGGCGATGCCGGCCTTGACGTTGTACTCGTATTCCAGGCGTGCCGTCTCGTGCCCCTGTTCCCAGAACTCTTCCACCGTCATCTTGTCGCCGCAGATGCCGTAGGCGAACCGGGTGAAGAGTTCCGGTTTCTTGAAGAGGTAGCTCCGGACGAAAATGCAGAAGCCCGTGTTTTCCAGCCCCGCCATCTGCAGCTGGGTCTTGCGGGACAGGTCCCCCTGTCCTTCCGTGGCCAGGGGCGGCATGGTGGCGCGCGCCCCGTAGAGGTTGCCCATGGTGTGGTCGGCCCCCATGGGGTTCATGGCGAAGGTGACGCCGTTCCCCTTCAGCGCGCGGGGGTCGTAGGCCGGCATCGCCTGCCCCTTGGTCATGGGGAGGTCGTTGATCCCGAGCACCTCCCCCGTGATCTTGACGCCGTTGCCGATCACGCGGCCCAGCGGCGTGGCGGCCTCGACCTCGGCCAGCAGCTTCATGAAGCTCTCCTCGTTCCCGAACTCGGCCAGCCCGGCTTCCGCGGCCACTCCCAGGGCGGCGCCGATCTCGATGGCGTCCTGTCCCAGGTCGTTTACCTTGTCGTTCAGGTGGGCGATGCTGTCCAGGGTGGCGAGGCAGAGGTTGGAACCCAGGAGCGACAGGTTTTCATACTGGAGGGTGGAGCAGCTGGCCTTGCCGTTCTCGTCGGGGAAGACGGAGAGGCACTTGATCATGCAGCCGTTCATGCACGACTGCCCGGTCTTTCCGTCGCCGCCGCGGGCCCGGATGAGCTCGACCATCTTCTCACCGCCGATCTCGGTGTGGAACTCGAAGGCGCCGAGGGTGAAATTGCGCGTGGGGCACAGCCCCAGCTCGTTGACGATCTTGAACATGCCGGAGGTGCCGAACGTCTGGTTGCTTTTCTTGATGGTGGGCATGGCGTCGATCAGCATCTGGTGGAATTCCTTCGCGGCTTCCGTGAAGGCCGCCTTGTCGAAGTATTCCACCTTGGAGATCCTGGCCGGGACGATGACGACGGCCTTCAGCCGCTTGCTCCCCATCACGGCCCCCATGCCCCCGCGCGCCGCGAATCGCATTTCGCCGCGGGGGGCGGCGACCGCGATGCCGGCGCCGCGCATCAGGCGCTCGCCGGTGGGGCCGTTGCAGATGACGCCGGCCTTGTCGCCGAAGCGCTCCCTCAGGGTCCTGAAGGTATCGCGCACTCCCAGGTACTCGAGCTCGTTCATGGCCTCGAGCCGGATCCCCTCGTCGGAGATCACCAGGACGTAGCTGTTGGTGTCGCCGGGGGCGGGCAGCCGTTCGATGATGACGGCCCGGATGTTGTGGCGCGCCAGATCGTTTCCCGCGGTCCCTCCCGAACTGGCCTCTTTGATGCCCTGGGTGAGCGGGCTCTTGCCTCCCACCGAAAGCCGGCCGGAACTGGAGACCATGGTACCGCCGAGCAGGCCCGTGCAGAAGACGAGCTTGTTGTGGATGCCGAGGGGTTCGCAGGTCGGGTCGACCTCATCGGTAAGGAAGCGGGCGATAAAGCCGCGGGCGCCGTAGCTGTTGTATTTGCCGGCGTCCTCCTCGGTGATCCCCTTGGTTTCCATGTTGACTCTGATTATTTTAGCCATCGATGATCTCTCCAACAAAGAATGATTCCGGTAATAGACACACTCACTTCACGGTCCCCGTCACCCCTAGGATGGCGCGGCCTCCCCGCGGTTTCCGCACGCGGGGCAATCGGGGCGCCGTCCTGCGCCCAGGGAGGACAACGTCCATCGGGAGCCGTCAAACAGCATCAGCCTTCCCGCCGGGCCCGGGTGTCCCAGCAGCATCTGGAGCACCGCCAGGGCCTCCATCGAACCTATGACGCCGGCCATGGGGCCCAGGGACACCGGGGCCCTCCCTCCGGGCTTCCGCTGTTCGAACCAGCAGGAAAGGCAGGAGGTCTTTCCCGGCACGACGGCGGTGACATACCCGCTCCAGCCGTCGATGCCGCCGTCCACCAGCGGCCTTCCGGCCGCGACGCAGAGGCGGTTGGCCAGCAGACGGGTTTCCCGGTTGTCGAGCGCCAACGCCACGAGGTCGCTCTGCACCACCAGCGCCGGACCGTTCTCCCCGGTGAAACGCGCCGCGATGGGCGTCACCCGCACCGTGGCGTTCAGAGCCGCGAGCCGCTCTGCCGCCCTCCCGGCTTTCGAATGGCCCAGGTCGGTCTCGGTGTAGAGAACCTGGCGGTTCAGGTTGCTTTCCGCCACCCGGTCCTCGTCCACGAAGGTCAGGGTCCCGACTCCGGCCGCCGCCAGGTAGGAGAGCAGGGGGGAGCCAAGGCCCCCGGCGCCCACCACCAGGACCCGGGCGCGCTCGAGCTTCTCCTGACCCTCCGCGCCCAGCAGCGCGAGCTGCCGGGCGTAGCGTTCG
>JAAYCX010000014.1 GCA_012729555.1 Acidobacteriota bacterium | reverse complement strand
TCCTTTAGGATAATGGAGGCCATCATACAGAACTGAATTGAAGTCGATGCAGGTCATTTTATCGCGTAAACCTTTGTTATGTTTAACGTTGTGGAAATTTATTCAGTCTTTAACGGGACAGTAGTGAGTCAAAATGGTTAATTGTTTCCCGCCAAACACTGGTTTCCTGGGCGGTATATCCACGGTGGCATTCGTCCGCAATAATCAGATCAAATGCATGGATCGGGATGTCGGTTTTTTCGGCATCATCGTCAATTTCCGGATCGCTGCCCGACTGCGGGAATGCTCCCTCTCGGCCAAACAGGTTGATCGCCATCCGCTGAATAGTGGATACGTAGACAAACGTATGAGCGGGGCTGGGATTCGTCAGATATTCAGTAGGCAATACCTTGGGATCAAACGGCCTGTCATCGCCAAAGTCTTCCCTGCGGAATCGCTGACTGTAGACCTCGTATTCCTGGTTGAATTTGTTTCCCCTAGGGGTATTAAACGCCGCAAACTCTCTCACGGCCTGAGCTGCTAAGGCTTTCCGATCAACCAGGAAAAGAATTCTACGTGCTATCTTTGATTCAAGAAGACGATAGACCTGTGCAACGGTCATGTAGGTCTTACCCGTACCCGTTGCCATCGCAACAAGTAATTGTCGTTTCCCGCTAATAATGGAAGACTCAATCCTGCGAATTGCATTTACCTGATACGGGCGAAGCCGCTCGATCTGATCCGGAGTGGTGGTCTCAAGCCAGTTTTGGGCAGTTCCTATATCCTTGCCTATAAATTCCGTCAATGCGCCGGCGGTGTGAAAATTGCTGATCTTGCGGGATATGTGCTTCTCGCCCCGCACATCCAAATACCAGATGACTTCCCCGTTCGTGGCATAAAGAAAGGGAACCCTCAATCCATCCCAATTTCCGATGCCCTGAAAAACTCCCGCAGCATACCGCTTCGCTTGCTCCAACACGTTCTGTGGGTTAACGGTGACCTTCTTGGCCTCGATGATTCCCAGCAATTCGCCATCAACGAACAGGGCATAGTCTGCGGGACCATTGGCTGTGGGAAACTCTTCAACGGCATGGCGGTTCAGGCGTGAAACATCTATTCCGTCGTTATACGGGATGATCTTCCAAGCTGGTTGAAGAGAGCGGAGCTTCGTGTCGATGCGCTTTCTCCTGGTTAGCCATTCCGATTCGTTCATGATCACCCAAGCAAACGAAAGAAATGAGGGGAGATCCCGTCCTCAAATCAAGCTCCTTCGGCAGGAGCCAATACCCGATTCGGCGTGTTGGAACCGAAGCATTATACTGATTTTCCAACAATTTGCGCCAGATTGGATTCATAAATAATTGAATAAAAATGCTTCCGGGAGGCCTCTCTCCGGAAAAAGCGGCCCTATACGCAACAGGGGCGAACACGCGGTTCGCCCCTGCAGTAAAACACCAAACCCTACGGAACCGTTCAGGCGCCCAGTTTCCCCTTGGCGGCCATGAGATCGGCGACCTTCTTCATGCCCAGTCCCTCCAGGGTCGTCCTGGTCGGCCAGCCGGTATCGACGTTCCATCCCTCCAGCTTGTAGAAGTTCGTCTTGAACGTCTCGACGCCCTTCCTGTCCAGATACAGGTCGGCCTGATCCTCGAAGCTCCATTTGCCGTCCTGGTATACCGGCTTGTTGGTGCTTATGGGGAAGGTGGCGCCCTTCATGTGCATGAAGGGGGCGAACTTTTCCTGGTCCCGGTGCCGGCCGGCCACGACGCGGATCGCCCGCTCCATGTTCCAGATCTTCCGCCCGATCTCCATCGTATCGGCGAACGTATTCCGGCTTCCGGTCACCGCGCGGTAATAGCGGTGCTCCAGTTCGGGGCTGGGCCCGGTGAAGCCCGGCAGCAGCATCTCGCAGATGGACATCGATTCGTTGTAGAACCCGGCGAACCGCCGGCACCACGACAGCAGCTTGGCCTTGTGCGGGGAGTAGATGCCGGTCTTGAAAGCCTCTTCCCCCTTCCAGCAGTTGCTGAGCATCAGGGGATCATCGTCGAAAGGAACCAGCTTGGGGGCGATGCTCTCCACCAGCTCCTGGGCCGTTTTCGAGGGGCCGCCGAACCCGCCCATCATGCCGCCCCCCCCGGTCAGGATGCTGAAGAACCCGTGCCACATGGGGTCCCCGGTCATGAAGATGTAGCTGTAGGCCCACTCCACGCCCGGCAGCGAATGATGCCAGCTGGCGCCCCACGCCGGCAGGCGCAGCGCCCCGGAGTTCAGGTCCTCCTCCAGCCTTCCCCATTTCTTTGCGGCCTCCAGTACCCCTTCCGCCAGGTCTGCGCCGATCCCGATCTTTCGGGCGATCGCGTCACAGAAGACCTCCCGGAAATTGAGCGAATCCCACTGGTCCATCGGCAGCGGATGGGATTCGATCTTCTTCCCCGGCCCCAGGACCCCGAGTTCGTAGAGGTACTTGATGTACCAGCCCATTCCGGGCTCCATGGGAAGCCGTCCCTTGAAGGGGGGCGCGGCGCCGGGTACATTCATCGTCATGGCGCCGCCGAACTTGGTCGCCCAGGTGCAGAGGCCCCACTTGATGGCGATGTCGGCCCCGCGCATCTGCTCGGCCGTATTGCCTCCCCCCATCGCCATTCCGCCCCCCTGCTGCGGGGGCATGTACCAGTACTGGTCCGCGCACATCGATTCGCCGCCGTAGTAGGAATCCCGTCTGCGGTCGGGATTGAGGCACGGCATGCAGCAGGACGCGCCCGGGGAGGCCGTGGCCCGGGAGTGGTTGCGCGTGTGCCACAACCGCGCGTCCACGACCCCGGCGGGATCCGCGACCTCCACGCTCCCGGTGCCGATCACGCTGACGGCTTTCAGGTTCTTCGATCCGAATACGCCGCCGAAGCCGCCGGTGCGGGCGCTGACGCCGCTGCCGTGGATCAGCGCGGCGACCCGCGACATCGATTCCCCGACCGGCCCGATGCAGACGATCTGGGGCCTCGCCGTCGTCATTTCGTCGTCGATGTCGTACCACTGCTGCCCGAACCGGGTGCGGCCGCCGACGATGCCGGTGATTTCCCCCTGGGTCTCCAGCGTATTCACTCCCCACAGCCTGCCGGCGTCTTCGATCGTGACCTTATCGTTGACGATGTTGATCCAGACCGGGCGCTCCGCCTTTCCCTGCACGACGACGCCGTCCCACCCCGCGAGCTTCAGCATGGTGGCGAATCGGCCGCCGAAGCTGGTCCGGTGGAACTGCGGAGTGGGGAATATTTCCGGGGCGATGGCGCAGACGCTGGTCCGGCCGCCCCCCGGCACGCCCGTCGCCGCCATGGGCCCGGTCATCAGGGAGATGACGTTCCTCGGATCGAACGCGTCCTGCAGGTCCCAGTCGCCCGGGACGACGGCCAGGTCCCAGAATATGGCGGCTCCCATGCCGACGCCGCCGCCGAATTCCTCGTACCGCGCGGTGTCGATGGCGGAGATCTCCCTGGTCGACAGGTTTACCTTCAGTATTTTCCCGGCATATCCGTTCGCCATATCTATGCTCCTTCCTTCCTGGGCGCCGTTTTGGGCGCCGCTTTTGGAAATCCCATTCCCGGGAAATTCATCTTGCGGGGCGGCGGCGCCAGGTTCACCTCATACCCGTCGATATCTTCCTGTTCCGGCGCTTCCGTCACGAGCTTCAGCGCCTTGACCGGGCAGGTCTCGATGCACGCCTGCTTTCCGCCGGGGCCGCCCTTTTCGCTCCAGAAGGGCGCATCCAGGCACAGGTCGCACTTGGTCGACTTCTTTTTCGTGAAATCCCATATCGTGCGGTGCGGCTTGTGCGGGCACGACTGGATGCACCGTTTGCAGCCGATGCACTTGGACTGGTCGATGCGCCGGATGTTGCCGTTGGCCTCATCCACGTGGCAGGCGCCTGTCGGGCAGTTCTGGACGCACAGGGGCGACACGCACTGCCGGCACGGGGACAGGACCACATCGTAGGGATATTTGGTGAAGGAAGGAGCGTCCCGGATGATCTGTATGCGGGACAGCGAAGGGTTGGCCTTGCCTTCGTGGGTCATGGAACAGGCGAACATGCAGCTCTGGCAGCCCAGGCACACCCGGCTGTCGTAGACGATATAGGCCTCGGATTTCGGGTAGGGCTTCGCCGCCGCCTGCGGCGACGCTTCCGCCGGCATGCCCGATACGCCGACGCCCAGGGTGCCCGCGGCGATCACCGCACCGCTCCCGCGCAGGAAATCCCTTCTCAATACTTGATTCCCGGTCTTCCCGGTTTTCGTGGATTCAGTCATGCAACTGCCCCCTTTACATTTGTTCGTCCAGACCGCAAGACACGATCATCCGACCGGTTATTATATGTTATTTGCTGTTATTCTTAATCATTTTTCATCCACCATCGATTTCCACCGCCGGAGATGGAATCGGACGCGAACCCGAATACCTCCGCCGAGAGCCATCATCGCCTTCCGCAATGCAAACGACGCCCGGCAGGAACCGGCCCCGCCCGGGCAGGCGGCCCACTGCCCTTTGAGGCACCCCTGCAAGCGGCTCGGCCGAATCGCCGCCGTCCAACCGCCAGGGGCGCCCGCTGGAATCCGCGCCATCCCCGATGAATTTTCGCGGGCAAATCGGGCCGGTTTGTGCTTTCATAGGGCGAATTACCGATAACGCGTATTCAATGACCGCTGCGGAATGAAGAACAGGGCCGGGGCCGCTTCTCTTTTCGGGGAAAGGGTCCGGGCCGAATCCAGGGATCGAAGGGAGCGAACAGGAATGAGCACTGCAGACGAGTCCGGGCCGTCGCCTTACCGGTGGGTGATCCTCGCGATCGCCATGCTGGGCACCTTTATCGGCAGCTATGCGCAGTTTCAGCTCCCGCCCCTGGCGTACAAGCTGATGCCCGCTTTGAACCTTTCGCCGTCGCAGTTCTCGGCCCTCATGGCCGGCCCGATGACGGGGTCGCTCTTCATCTGCATCCTGGGCGGGGCCCTCGCCGACCGTTTCGGCGTGAAGAAGGTGGTGGCCGTCGGTTTCTTTTTCTCGGTGATCGGCTGCTATTTCCGCGCCGTCACCGATTCCTTCTGGCCCTTCCTGTTCATGACCATTCTGGCGGGGCTGGCGTCCGGGCTCCTGGTGGGAAATCTGGCCAAGCTTTTCGGCGCCTGGTTCCCGCAGCGGCAGATGGGGACCATCATGGGCGTCTGCATGATCAGCCCCGCCCTGGCGATGTTCGCCGGCACCTCCACCACCGCGCTTTTCCCTTCCATGTCCGGCGCCTTCGTCTTTTCCGGCGTCCTCTGCCTGGCCATCTTCGTCCTCTGGCTGGTTTTCGCGAAAAACCGCCCCGAAGGCGCCGTCGAACCGCCGGTCCTGCGCGCCAACCAGTACCTGGGCCGGGCGGCCCGGTCGCGCGGCGTCTGGCTTGCCGGGTGCAGCCTCTTCTTCGTCATGGGATCGGTCATGGTGTTCTCGAGCTTCCTGCCCAACGTGCTGCAGGAGCTGCGCGGCATCAGCGCGGTGAAGGCGAGCCTGTTCGCTTCCATGCCGACTTTGGGCGGGATCTTCGGCTGCTTCCTCGGGCCCATGATCTGCAGCCGCATGGGCGTCATGCGACGCTATCTCATCATGGTGGGATTGCTGAGCGGCGTGGCGATCTTCTGGTCCTGGCAGCTGCCGACGGGACCCTGGCTGGTCGCCGCCCTGCTCCTGGCCGGGTTCCTGCAGTATTCGGTGCAGCCGCTGTTTTCCGCCCTCCCCATGCTCCTGCCCGACATCGGCCCGGTCTACGCGGGGAGCGCGGGGGGCATCATCGCCACCGTCCAGGTGCTGGGGGCCGTGGTCGTGCCGACGTTCATCATCACGCCGCTGGCGGGCACCAATACCACCATGC
>JAAYCX010000013.1 GCA_012729555.1 Acidobacteriota bacterium | reverse complement strand
GGTCCTCGAGCCAGGGGAAGGCGGAGTTCACCATGGAGTTCAGCCGGTACGTTCCGGTCCCGGCCGAGGTCTCCAAGGAACTGATCAAGAAGTACGGCACCAACTTGGACAAGGAAGAAGAGTAGCCCGGGAGGGACGAGCCATGCATCGGAAAGACCTGAACGAACGGAGCCCGCTGAGGCTTCTGGAGAAGTCGATTCACGGCGGCCTCGGCCGTGGCAACATCGGGGTGGTGGCCGCCCGGCACGGCGTGGGCAAGACGGCGGTGCTGGTCGGGATCGCGCTCGACGACCTGATGCGCGGGCGCCGGGTGCTGCACGTGGCGCTCGACGACGGGATCGACAAGATCAGGGGGTTCTACGGCGAGATCTTCCTCGAACTGGCCAGGAGCGCGGGGCTCGAGGACGTCGACACGGAGCGGATGGAGATGGAGCGCTTCCGCAACATCCACACCTTCGTCGGCTCCAGCTTCTCCGTCGCCCGGCTGAGGGAAACCGTCGCGCGGATCGGCGAGCAGATGAATTTCTTCCCCGCCGCGCTGATCCTGGACGGCTTCGACTTCGAGCGGGCGACGCCGGAGGAAATGGGCCAACTGCGCTCGATCGCCGGCGAGATCGGCGGCGAACTCTGGATGTCGGCCGTCATCCACCGCGATTCGGAGCGAAACGCGCGGGGGATTCCCGAGCCGCTGGCGCGCCTGGAGGACACCATCGACGTGATCCTCGCGCTGGAGCCGGAGGACGCGCAGATCAAGCTGCGGCTGCTCAAGGACCACGACAACCCCGACGTCAGCCCGATCCAGGTGGCGCTCGACCCCACCACCCTGCTCCTCATCAAGGAATAGGGGACAGTCACCACTGTCCCCATCATTCTCTACTTGGGTTCGATGGCGATATCGACCCTGGCTCCGTGGATGAGGGTGTTGTACACGGGCGAAAAGCGGGCCAGGCGCTCGAGCATTTTCAGGTTTTCGTGGTCGGTCTTGACCTTGAACTTCATCCGGATGTCGGTGTAGCCCTTGGGCACGTCGGGGTCGAGGCCCAGGAACCCGTTCAGGTCGATCTCCCCCTCCAGTTCCGATTCCAGCTCCTTGATCTGAATCCCCTTCACCGCCGCGTGGGCGACCAGCGACGTCGTCACGCAGCTGGCCAGGGCATGCAGCAGGTGTTCGACCGGGTTGGGCGCCCGGTCGCCCCCCGCCAGGATCGGGGGCTCGTCCGCGTGCATCTCGAACGCCTGTTTGTGCTTCTGCACCGATTTCGCCCCGTAGAAGTCGGTGACCTCGGAGCGGTTGAGGGTGTCCCCCTTCCATTGATTGCGGGCCCGGAAGCGGCATTTGCCCAGTTCGGGATCCTTCCGGATGGCGTCGATCGTACCTCCGAGAGTGTGAAGATCGATGCCGTTGACCTTCTCAAATTTTAGTTCGGCCGCCATTATCTCCTCCTTAGTATCTTTTAAACAATGGGATGCAAAAATATTGATACTGAAAGTATATTCAATAATATGGCGCCCCCGGATCAATAGGAAAGAATACCCATTCCGGGCTGGGTAGAATTGCCTACCAGAGCCTTGGGGAAGTATGAAAAAAACAACGGGATCAGGAAACTTGACAATTTAGATTTGAAATACAATAATTGTGTATAGCAACTAAAAAGGAGCAGGAGGGAAGAGGGCAATGGTGGAAGCGGGGATGGAGGCCAGGGTGGAAAGGTTCCGCGCCGGGCTGCGGGAGATCGAGCGCGCCGTGCGGGCCCGGACCCGGAGCGAGGCGCTCTGCTGCGGCGTCACCGTCGCCCAGTGCCACGCGATCGCGGAGATCGGCGATGCGGGGGGGCTGACCCTGAAGGAGCTGGCCGCGCGCCTGGGGCTCGATGCCAGCACCCTCAGCCGGACCGTGGAAGGCCTGGTCCGGGAGGGGCTCGCGGCGCGGACCCCCGCGCCTCGCGACCGGCGGGCGGTCCTGATCGCCCTGACAGGAAAGGGGCGCGCCGCCCTCGACCGCATTCAAGCCGCCTGGAGCGACCTCTGCGCGGAAATGCTGCACGGCCTTCCTGCGGAAAAGCACGAGACGCTGGTCGAATCGGTCTCCCTCGCGGCCCGCATGCTCGCGGGCTGCTGCCCGGGGGAGTGCGGGGCGGGAAGCGCCGGTGGCCGGGGGCGGGAAGAGTGAAATGGAGGATACGTCAGTGAACATCATCGATATCAAGGAAATCGTGAAGGACAGGTACGGGAAGGCCGCCGCGCGGGCAAAATCGGGCGCGCGCGGCTGCTGCGCATCGTCGGGCTGTTGCGGCTCCCCCGGGGGCGCGGACCCGATCACGCGCGAACTGTACGGGGCGGGGGAGACCGCGGGGCTGCCCGAAGCCGCCTTGCTGGCCTCGCTCGGGTGCGGCAACCCCACCGCCCTGGCCGAACTGAAACCGGGCGAGACCGTGCTCGATCTCGGTTCGGGAGGGGGGATCGACGTCCTTCTCTCGGCCAGGCGGGTGGGGCCGGAAGGGAAGGCCTACGGCCTCGACATGACCGACGAGATGCTGGAACTGGCGCGGGAGAACCAGCGCAAGGCGGGGGTGGCCAACGTCGAGTTCCTCAAGGGTGAGATCGAGGACATCCCGCTCCCGGACGGCTCGGTCGACGTCGTCATTTCCAACTGCGTGATCAACCTCTCGGGGGACAAGGACCGGGTGCTCCGCGAGGCCTTTCGCGTCCTGAAGCCGGGGGGGCGCTTCGCCGTTTCCGACGTGGTCGTGCTCGGGAGCGTGCCGGAGCCGATCCGGAAGAACATGGAGCTCTGGGCCGGCTGCATCGCCGGGGCCCTCGAGCGGGACGAATATCGCACGAAACTCGAGGCCGCCGGGTTCGAGGGGGTGGAGATCGAGCCGACGCGCATTTACGAAGCCGGGGATATCCGCGACCTGATGGCCGAAAGCGGTCTCGACCCCGAAGCCGTCATCGCCGGGGCGGAGGGGCGGTTTGCCGGCGCCTTTATCCGCGCCCGCAGACCGGCGTAACCTGCCGGGGGCGTCCCTTCGGGGGCGTCTCCCCTTTCCTCACGCTTGCAAATCCTCTCCCTTTCGGGTAGCTTGGTGGCCATTCACCGGTTTTTTTTCGCGACACCATCGACGCATTGGCCGGATGTTCATCCCCGAAGGACAAGGAGACAAACGATGTCAACGGAGACACTCAAAAGAGCGGCGATAGTCTGTTTTGTCATTGCCCTGGGCGGTTTGCTCCTGGGCGGGTTTTTCGCCAACCGCGAGGCGCCCCCCTACCCTGGGCGGGTTCTCGGCCCTGACGGAGAGGTGCTTTTCACGAAGGCCGACATCCTCGCCGGGCAGGACGTCTTCCAGCGCTACGGGCTGATGGACCACGGGAGCGTCTGGGGGCACGGGTCGCAGCGGGGGATGGAGTTTTCGGCCGTCACCCTGCACCGCGCCGGCGCCAGGGTGAGGGAGGAACTGGCGCTCGGGGCCTACGGGCGCCCCTACGCGGAGCTTGCCGGGGAGGAAAAGGACCTCGTCGACATCCGGACGCGCCGGATGATGAAGGCCAACGCCCATGACGCGGACGCGGACACCCTCCGGCTGGAGCCGGCCCAGGAGGCGGCGCTCGCCGAGAGCCTCGAGTTCTGGGAACGCACCTTCCGGGACGGCGACACCGGCTACGGCTTCCTGCCGGGGACGGTCCCGACGGCGGAAGAGCGAAGGCAGCTGGGACGCTTCTTCTTCTGGACCGCGTGGGTCGCCTCGGCCGCCCGCCCCGGCTCCGACTACAGCTACACCAACAACTGGCCCCACGAGCCGGAGGTCGGCAACGTCGCCACCACGGAGACCTATGTCTGGACCCTGGCCGGCATCATCTCCCTGTTCGTCACCCTGGGGCTCTTCATCTTCTGGGTCCACCGCGACGGGCTCTGGTACGGCGAGCCGAAGGGGGTGCCGCTCGCCGACAAGCTCATCGACATGCCGCTGACGCCGAGCCAGCTGGCGGCGGCCAAGTTCTTTCTCGTCGTCATCCTCCTCTTTTTGGTCCAGACGAGCTTCGGCGGGCTGCTGGCCCACTACACGGTCCACCCGGGGAGCTTCTACATCCCGATCGTGGGGAGCCTGATCCCCTACAGCTGGGCCAAGTCCTGGCACCTGCAGCTGGCCATCTTCTGGATCGCCACCACCTGGATCGCCTCCTCGATCTACCTGGCCCCCATCATCGGGGGACGCGAACCCCGCAGGCAGCGCCTGCTGGTCGAGATCCTGTTCGGGGCGGTCCTCCTCGTAGCCGTCGGGAGCCTGGTGGGGCAGGTGCTCGGGATCAACGGGCTGTTCGGCGAGGGGTGGTTCTGGTTCGGGCACCAGGGGTGGGAATACCTGGAGCTCGGCAGGTTCTGGCAGATCCTCCTTCTGGTCGGGCTGGTGGGGTGGCTCGTCATCGTCTACCGCGCCGTGTCCGACCGCACCCAGCGCATCCAGGATCCCGATTTCCGCCGGCTGGTCCATTTTTACGTGCTGAGCGCCATCCTCGTGGTCGTCTTCTTCGCCTTCGGCCTCTTCTTCGCCCGGGGGACTCACCTGACGGTGGCCGACTACTGGCGCTGGTTCGTGGTCCACATCTGGGTGGAGAGCATCTTCGAGTTCTTCGGGGTGGCCGTCATCTCGGTCCTCCTGGTCGCCATGAACCTGGTCTCGGCCAGGGGCGCGCTCAGGGTGGCCTATTTCACCGCCGCCATCGTATTCCTGAGCGGCATCCTGGGGACCGCCCACCACTACTTCTGGTTCGGGGGGCCGTCGCTCTGGCTCGCCGTCGGCTCGGTCTTCTCCTCGATGGAGCCGGTGCCGCTTTTCGGCCTGGTGGTCCGGGGGCTGATGGAGTACAAATCGATCCGGAAGGAGGGGCGGGAGTTCCCCTACAAGTGGCCGATGTATTTTCTCATCGCCAGCTCTTTCTGGAACTTCCTCGGGGCCGGCGTCTTCGGCTTCCTGATCAACCTCCCGCTGGTCAACTACTACGAGCACGGGACCTACCTGACGGTCAACCACGCGCACGGGGCCCTGTTCGGCGTCTACGGCATGCTCTCGGTGGCGCTCCTCCTCTTCTCCTGGCGCGGCCTGGTCGAACGGAGACACTGGAACGACCGTCTCCTCAAGCTGTCCTTCTGGGGCCTGAACGCCGGGCTGCTGACCATGACGCTCGGCACCCTCTTCCCGGTCGGCATCGCCCAGGTCTGGACAAGCTACAGGGAGGGGCTCTGGGTGGCGCGCGAGGTGGGCTTCTTCGAGCGCCCGCTGGTCGGGGTGCTGGGAGTGCTGCGGATCGTGCCCGACACCGTCATCATCGTCTTCGGCGTCCTCCCGCTCGCCTGGTTCCTGCTGAGAACCTACCGGCACCTGAAGGCGAAGAAGATCGCCGAGGGGGAGTCGGTCTGGGAGCGGCTGGGAATCAGGCTGTAGGAAGCGGGAGGTCCCTGTCGTTACTGCCGGGTCCAGATCTCCAGGGGTCTTCCCTCGGGGTCCTGCATCCTGAACAGGCGCGCGCCCCAGGGGTGGTCGATGATGTCCCCCACCCCCGGGGCGCGCGCCGCGAGGAACTCGCGCGCCTTTTCGAGGTCGGGGACGCGGAAGGTCAGGGCCAGCGCGAAATCGCCCCCTTCGGGGGAGCCTCCTCTCCTGCTCCGGACCAGGCCGATGTGCGATCCCGGCGCGACCTCGACTTCGACGAAGCCGGGGCCGGAGTCCACGGTCCTGAAGCCGAAGAGATCCCGGTAGAAGGCGACGCACTCTTCCCACCGGCGGCAGAGGAGGATGGTGTGAAACCCTTCGACCGTCAACGCAGCCATTTTCGTTTCCCCCGAAATGCTTTATAAATAGGATGAATGCCGTGTTGCGTAAAGCTATTTATCGGGAAAAGACCCGAAAGACACAGGAGCCCGCCCCATGAACGACCCGAATTCGCACGCCGATCTCCTCCGTTTCCCCGGCCGCAGGCGTTTCCTGGCCGCCGCGGCCGCCGCCGGCTGCTCGTGCGGCCTGTGGGCCGCCGATAACCCCGCCTGGAAGGCCGCGGGCCGGGTGGGTATCCCGCACGCCGCGATCCGGATGCGGTCCCCCAATTCGGCCCTCTTCGGCATCACCCCCGACGAGACGGTCGAGATCACCTTCGCCGAGGTCCTCAAGGTCCACGGCTACTGCGCCGGCGGCGCCGCCTTCGCCTTCCGCATGGCCCAGGAGGCCTTCCGCGCCCTGTACGGCGAGCGGCTCCCGGTGCGGCAGGGGATCCGGGTGAAGACGTCGCACCACTGCTGCCAGGCGATGGCCCTGGCCTACATCACCGGGGCGCGCGGCGAGTTCGGCGCCTTCCGCCAGCAGGGGGACCTCACCCTCCTCCCCGAGGCGGAGAAAAAGACGGTCTTCACCGACAAGCCGACGGGGAAGAGCGTGACCCTTCACATGCACCTGAACCCGCACGAGACCTTCGAGCCCCTCTTCCAGAAGACGATGAAGGACCCGAAGTACGCGCCCGAAGTGCACCGCGCGCTCAACGAGAAGATCGCCGAGTATTTCTCCGCCCCGGCGGAGCGCCTCTTCGATATCCGGCCGTAGCCCGTCAGGGGTGCGCGAGCTCCCCGGCCGACCGGTACAGCGGCTGGAACATCTCCGGCGGGATGGTGGTTTCCCACCGTCCGGTCAGGACCGCGCCCAGGTAGAAGAGGAGAAAGAGCCCGACCACCGCCAGGGGGAAGGCGCGGACGGGGAGGGCGCGCCTCCCGGCCGCGAAGGTGAGACAGTCCTCGCGCGGGCAGGCTTCGACGCACTCCATGCACCCGACGCACTCGGGGCGGCGCACCGACCGGGAGCGCGACACCCGGATCGAGCCCGGGCAGACCCGGTCGCACCGGCCGCAGTCGATGCAGGCGGCCGGATCCCTCCGGACCCGCAGCGGGCCGATCAGCGCGAGGAGCCCCAGGAGCGCCCCGTAGGGGCAGAGGAATCGGCACCAGAAATTCCGGATCACGAGCGACACCAGGACCAGGAAGCCGAGCACCCCGGCCGTGAGCGCCGAGGGGGGGAGGAAGAACTGGAGCATCTTGGCGTCCGCCGCCAGGTTGTAGGGGGAGCGGAGGAAGGCGTCGATCGCACCGAGGTCCATCCCGACGAGGATGACCCAGGCGAAAAAGGCGAGGAGGAGATATTTCAGGCTGAGGAGCGGGTATTCCACCCACCGGGGGAGCGGGGGGAGGGCGATCGGGCGCCCCGCCTTCTCGAGCAGGTTCGAAACCAGGCCGGCGGGGCAGATCCAGCCGCAGAACCCCTTGCGCAGGGCCCAGGCTACGACGAGGGCCGCGATGAAGATCGTCAGCCCGGCGGGGTGGACCCGGTCCCAGAGCCCGGTCAGGAGCAGGCGCTTGAGCGCGAGCAGGGCGCTGATCGGGAGGAAGGCCTCCACCGAGGGGGGGCGGGGCACGTAGGTGTCCGACCGCTCCAGGGCCCAGAGGTAGAAACCGTAAAAGCGGTACCCCGCCCAGAGGCAGAACAGGCCGAAGCCCGCCTGCACCAGCGTGCGGGTGCGGGCGATGCCGGGCGACCGTTGTTTTTGATTGAAGTCCATTTCCCTTTCCGCATACTCTGAGCCGGCAACCGGGCGGCCGGACCCGCGAGGCCCCGTCGCCATCCAGGATAGGGGGAAAGCGCGGGCGATTCCTTGATCCGGGTCAAGTCGGCGCGCGGCCGGCGGGTTTTTCCGACCGGGCGGGCGCCCGGTGGGGAGGGGATATGACGCAACCGGAATGGCCGCCCCAGCGGCGCTCGCTGATCTTTCTCATCGTGTTGCTCCTGGCGGCGCTCCCCGTTCTCGTGATGATCGCGCTCCCCTTTTTCACCGCCTTCATCGTGGCCAGCGTGATCGCCATCATGGCGCACCCGGCGCAGGAGCGGCTCGCGCGGCGCCTGGGAGGCCGGCCCGGCCCTGCCGCCCTGCTGACCACGCTGGGGACGGTGCTCCTGCTCGGGGCCGTGCTCGGCGCCGCGGGGTTCACCGTCACCAGCCGGCTGACCGCCCTCTACCACGAGTTCGGCCAGAGTACGCTCGAGGAGGGGGGGTGGCCCGCCCTGGCCGCCGCCTCGGCCGACCGCATGATCGAGGCCGTGGCAAGCCGGCTCCCCATCGACAAGGACGCCATCCACGCCGAGGTGCTGGCAGCGATGAAGCGGGTGAGCGGCTACCTCGTCAGCAACATCGGGATCGCCATCAACGAGGTGACCGGCCTCCTGTTCACCGGGCTGCTGGTGACCCTCTTCCTCTATTTCCTGCTCCGGTACGGGAAGGAGATGGTGGCGCGCCTGGCGGGGATGACCCCGCTCGACTCCCGCACGGCGGGCAACATCCAGCGGACCATCCACGATTCCGTCATCGCCAACGTCAACGGGATGCTGGCCGTGGCGGCGGGGCAGGGGGCCCTGCTCATTCTGGGGTTCTGGTTCGTGGGGGTCCGCTCCCCCGTGCTCTGGGGCGCCCTGGGGGGGCTGGCCTCGATCGTCCCCGTCGTCGGCGCCCTGCTGGTCTGGGCCCCCGTCGCCATCGGCTTTTTGGCCATGGGCGCCTGGTGGCAGGGCGCGCTCCTGGCCTTCTGGGGCCTGGTCGTGGTCGGTTCGGCCGACAACGTGATCCGTTCCGTCGTGGTCGGGGCGCGCGAAAAGCAGCACCCGATGCTGGTGGCCCTGGCCGCCATCGGCGGCACCTTCGCCTTCGGCCTTCTCGGCATCCTCCTCGGGCCCCTCATGGTCTCCCTTGCGGCCGCGCTCCTCGGGGAGATCCGGCAGCTGGTCGCGGCCGGAAAGGAGGCCGAGCGCGCCTCCGCGCCGGTCCCCGCCCCGGCAGCCCCGGGAGGAGACGGTCCCCCGCGGCCGGCCCCGTCCCCCGCGCTGCCGACGCCGGGCGACCGGGGCCCCGGTGCGGGGAAATGACCGGCGGCGAAAACCCTGACTCTCCACCAGGCGATCCCGGCGGGGGGCGGAGGAAAGGGCCGACCCGGATGGATCGGCTTTCCTTCGAATCCGGTCTGTTGTTTCGCCCGGATTTGTCCGATATACTCCCCCGGGCCCCGAACCGGCGGCTCTTCTATCGGCGGCTGCGAAAAACAGATCATCTTTGCATTTCCGGCAGGTGCCGAAGACGCCCTGCCCGAGCATTTCATCGGCATCCAGGCACCAGGGGCGAACCATGGGCGAAGACGGGCGCGGGAAGGACCGGGACGAGGTTCGGGGCAGGCGGACGGACGCCTTGCGGGAGGATCGGGCGCAGCCGCTCACGCGGCGCCGCTTTCTCTGCATCGCGGGGGTGGCGGGGCTCATCCCCGTCGTCCACGGGGACGAGGGATTCGAACTCGCGCAGAACCGGAAGAAGGTTCAGCCGAAGATCTCCCCGGGCCTCCGGCCCCAGGCCGATTTGAAGAAGGCGCAGCTACTGGTGCGGAACCCCAGGTTATCGGTCCTGCGCCCCGACGACCTGCTGACGCTCGAGATCGAATGCCTCAATCTCGCCATGCAGCCCGGCACGCCGCCGAAGCTCGTCCGGATGGACGGCGACCCGGCCTACCTCATCGTTCACTTTCCCCCGCAGCATATCGCCGAGCAGGCCTTTTTCGAGGCCACGCCTCATTTCGAACCCGACAAGAACGATCCCAAAAAGGAATCGGGCGGGTCCGACGATCCCAAGGACCCCCCGGTGGGTTCGCGGCTCGCGGGCGCCACGCGCCTGGCCTTTCTGGTCCCGAAGGAGGTGGCCGAGATCCCGCTGACGCTGGAGGCGCTCCTCTCGTGGGAAAGCCTGGACCCGAGCCTGGTTCCCGTCGCCCTTCCCCCGTCGGTGCCCGCGGCCTTCGCGCAGGCGGCGGGCCAGGGAAAGCGGAAACCCCAGACCCCGGCCCCCGGCGGACCGGCGCCCTACGCGCCGGCGATCCTTCCCGGCGGCGCTTCCGCGCGGGACCTTTACCGGGTCCGCCGGGATGGACTCGGGTTTCCGGTCAACACGGCCATTCTGAAAATCGCGCCGCCGGCGGCGCATCAGACGGCGATCGAGCTCCCCTACCGCCTCCTGCTTTCCCCCAACGCCTACAACCTCTGGGCCCACTCGGTCGGGGCCGTCACCCATAACGGCCGCACCGAGCTCTGGCACACGCGGCTGGCGGCGCCCGATGCGGACGGCGCCATCGTCGATTCCGGCAGCCCCTACCTGGCCGTCCGCGCCGTCTGGTCTCCCGACTGCAACGCCGGGAAGCCGTCCGACGGGCCGGGGCACGACAACGGCCACCCGTTCCGGATGTCGCTCGACCGCCAGGACCGTCACGAGATCGTCCACCTCACCAGCAACTACGCCATGAACCATAAAGGTTCCCGCTGGCAGCCGAAACCGGTGGAGGTGGACCGCCTGATGCTGTCGCCCCTCGGCGGCTGGCTCGACTCCACGGGGACCTGGTCCGACACCCCCCTTGCGGTGCAGCAGTGGGACCACCGGGCCACGCTCGGGCGCGACCACTACGTCAAGGTCGTCTACCAGGGCTTTATGATGCCCTTCGGCCATGCCGCCTCGCTCGTCAAGATCACCGAGCGCAAATTTCACCGGGGGGACGACGACCGGCGGATCGCCTACCTCTTCCAGCGGATGTATATCGTCGTACGCGAGGCCGAGAAGGTCTTCCCGGCCCCGTTTCAGCCCCACGAGGGGCGCGAACTCCCCTTCCGCTCGGTGCGCCTGACCACCCGGATGACGCCCCCCCTCGACCGGCCCGAGGACAGCGACCTGCTCGACGGCGCCCATCAATCGGCATTCTGGCCCTATGTTCAGAAGCGGGACTTCCTCTTTCACTGCATCGGCGCCGACCGGGCGGGCAACCGCGTCGAGTTCACCACCCCCATGGCATTCGTGGACGCCAACTACGCCTTCCAACCGGACAAGATGGAGGATGTGGTCGAGGCCTATAACCAGGATGCCAACCGGTTCCGGCGCCGTCCTTCCTTCAAGGGCCGCAAGGTGGCCTTCGCCCCCCCGCAGAAGCCGGGCGACACCGAGCTGGAGGTGCAGAACATCACCTTCAGGGCCAGGCCGCCGCTTGGCCAGGTCAAGAGCGACGACTGGAAAAGGGCGGGACAGCCCCTGTTCTTCCCGGCCATGGACGGGGCGTCGGTCTTCATCCCGGCCCTGAAGTCCCTGGTCCGATTCGGCGCCACGGAGATCCGGTACCCGAAGACCTACCTCCAGAACGGACTGGGCGGGTCAAACCGGGGCGAGGTTTTCGCGGCGATTCCGGCGGCCCCCGGCCTCGATTTCGGCGCCGGGAAGGGGGACAGGTCGGGCGGGGTGGCCACCCCGAGCTTTTCCGTCATCGGGCTGTCGCGCGCCCTGGGGCCGGTCGGCGGGCTTCCTTCCGGCGGGGGCGACGCCATGGCCGCGGCGGAAACCGCACTCGCCGATGTCAGCGGCGGGCGCTTCGATCCTGCCAAATTTTTTAACGACAAGGCCAGTCTCCTGGGCGGCATCCTGCTCAGGGACATCGTCAAGGCGGTCCCCGATTTCCTGAGCCGGCCGGACGAGGCCCTCTCGATCAAGACCGAAATCCGCAACGACGCCTCCGGGTCTCCCGTCGAGATGCACACCCTGATGAACTGGAAGCCGCAGCTGCGCAGCTCCGGTGCCTTCGTCGCCGAACGCAACGGCAGCCCGGCCGCACTCACGATCGATGCCCGGTCGATCGCCTACCTCAGCGGCAAGGACCCTGCCTTCGAAATCAGGGGAGAGCTCAGGGACTTCACCCTCGACCTGGTCAAGCCCCTGGTCACCCTGATCCGGATTAAATTCTCGAAGTTTGCGTTCACCGCGAAAAAGGGGCAGAAGCCCGTCTTCAATCCGGCGATCGCGGCGATCGAATTCGCCGGTCCGCTCAATTTCGTCAAGGACCTGCTCGACCGGATCCAGCTGCCGGGCATGGACGACGACGGTTTTGGCCAGCCCATCGTCGACGTGGACGCCGAGCGCGCCCGGCTCGGCTACACCTTCAACATTCCCGATGTCGGCTTCGGCGTCTTCTCCTTGCAGAACATCGATTTTTCGGCCGTGGTCACCCTCCCCTTCACGGGGGACCCGCTCCTGTTTCGTTTTGCCTTCAACGAACGTTCCAACCCCTTCCTGTTGACGGTGGCCATGTTCGGCGGCGGCGGGTTTTTCGCCATCGAGCTTCTGCCCGACCGCATCTAGCTCATCGAAGGGTCGCTCGAGTTCGGCGGGTCCTTCTCGATGAACCTCGGCGTCGCCAGCGGCGGTGTCTCCCTCATGGCCGGCATCTACTTCAAGTACGAGGAGGGGGACGTCACGATATCGGGGTACGTCCGTTGCCGCGGATGCCTGAGGGTTCTCGGCCTCATCAGCATCTCGGCCGAGTTCTACCTGGGGCTGACCTACGAGGAGGCCTCGAACCGCGTCTGGGGGGAGGCGTCCCTGACCGTCAAGGTCAAGGTCCTCTTCTTCAGCACCAAGGTCACGCTCCGGGTCGAGCGTTCGTTCCGGCATTCGCCCCCGCCGCTCTTCGCGGACATCATGGACGAGGGGCACTGGCTCGATTACTGCGAAGCGTTCGCCTGAGAGCACCCAAAGGAGAGCAGCGATGGCTATACCGGAAATCGTGTGGGCTTTTTTGCCGGACGGCATCGGGGACGGTAAGCTGAAGTTCTCGGCCGCGGTCTCCATCCGTCTGCCCGGGGAGCCGGATTCGAAGCCCCATCTGGGGCTGTTTCCGGAGATCCTGGACTGGGCCGGAACCGTGAAGGCGCTCGATTTCGAGGTCCAGTTCGACAAATCGGCCCCCGTGCGGGCGGTGCGGACGAGCCCCGATCCCGATCCCGAGCTCTGGCAGGCCATTTTCCAGCCCGATGCGCCCGTTTTTCCCTTCCGGTTTGCGGACATGAGCCGGCGCCCGGTCCTCTCTTTTCCGGTCAGGCATGTCCAGTCGTTCATCGCCCAGCAGTACATCGGCATGGCGGCCGAATCCCCCGAGGAGCCCCCCGGGATCGAGCGCGTCTTCCGCAGCGAGGCGCTGGCGCAGATCCGGCTCAAGCCCGTGACCAGCCCGCGTTTCGTCGACGGCGTGAAGGTCGGGACCGACGAACAGACCCTGTCCCGGTCCGTCCGCTCGGCCCTCGCCGGCCGGAAGGTCAAGGCCATGCCGGTTTCGGATCGGCCTTCCCCGGCGCAGGATTTCTACCTCCTGCGGCTCTACCACCGGCCGCGCAACCGGGCCGTCCCCGATTCCAAAGGCGGGAAACCCGTCTTCCCGCGCGTGCCCCCCAAGCCCCCCGAACTCGACTTTCACCAGGCGCTGGCCTCCCTGACCAATTATCCGGCCCTGATGCGGCTGCTCGGCCTGGCCGTCGACTTCGAGATCGCGCTGCCGTCGGGCAGGCGCTCCTCCGGGTTTTCGGCCCGCGTTCTCCCCGTCGGCCGGAACGACGACCGTACGCCGTGGACCCGGTGCGTCCTGAATGCGGGCAAGGGGGTCTTTGCCGCCGCTTCCCGGTCGGCCAGGCCCGAGATCGTGGACGGGTTTCTCGACCTGTCCGACAGCGAGAAGTTCGATCTCGTGGAAATCGACGTCGACGGCGCGGCCCTCAAGGCGGCCGAACTGGCCGACCAGGCCGAGGACCAGACCACCGGCGATCTGCCGGCGCTGCGTTCGAGCGGCCTGGCCGTGGCCCGCATGGGGAACGCGGTCGCTCTCGCCGAGGCCCTGGAGCGGGGGGTGGAACACCACGAGGCGATCACCCGCAGGCGCGACACGACCTTTTACGCCGAAGACATCGTTCAGGGCTACCGGGTGGATGTCTGGGACGAAGCCTCCCGGCGCTGGTACTCCCTCTGCAAAAGGGTGGGCTCCTACCATTTCCTGCGCGCCGACCGCACCGAGACGCTCGAGGACGAAGGATTCGTCTCGGATGCGGTCACCGAATCGACCGACGGGTCGTCGGAAGACCTGTTCGTCCATGAGACGATCTTCGGGTGGGACGGATGGAGCCTGGTGGCGCCCAGGCCGGGAAGGACGATCGACGAGGACGACCGGGCGGCCGACATCGAAAGCCGGGCGGCGACGGCCTTCAGGCTCGAGACCCGGTTCAAGCCCGCGCCGGGATCGCTGCCCCGTCTCCGCTTCGGCGGCCGGTACCGGCTGAGGGCCCGGGCGGTGGACCTGGCGGGGAACAGCGTCGGGCCCGAATCGCCCGACGCGGCCAAGGCCATTCCGGCGCCGCCGCAGGCGCCGGCGTTCTACCGGCGCTTCGATCCGGTCGGGGCCCCCGTGGTGGTGCCGCGCGCCGCCCCGAAGCGGGGCGAGACCGTCGATGCCGTGGTCATCCGCAGCTTCAACGACGGCATTTCCAGGGACACCGTCGCTGCCGACGAAACCGCCGAGCGGCACGTGGCGCCGCCGAAGACGTCCGAGCTGGGCGCCGAGGTTCACGGGATGTTCGACGCGGCGGAGGGGGGACTGCGCAGGGACCTCTACGGGCTGATCGTTCGGAAGGACCCGGGACACCTCGGGGAGATCGAACCCGCCGAAGAGCTCGAACTCCCCTATTTTCCCGACCCGTGGGCCCGCGGAGTGGTCGTGCGCGGCCTGCCGGGAATCCCGGCCGGCCAACCGATGCGCATCCCCTTCAGCGGCGATTGGCCGGAGTGGAGCCCGTTCCGCATCCGGCTGGCCGAGGGGGACCGCCCGGCCTTCTGGGACGAGGGCGCGCGCGTGCTGACGGTCTGGCTGAAGAAGGCGGAGGTGGCCGTCCTGCGCCTGAGCTGCTGGTTCCCGGAAGCCCAGCTTCCGAATGCCGGGCTCTACCGCTGGCTGGAAAAACCCGAGCTCGCCATCCCGCCGAAGATCCTCCAGGCGCCGCCGGCGACCGGGCCGCTGCTGGTGGTGCCGCCGGGAGTTCACATGCGCGCGGCGGCCGCATCGCAGCCCGCGGTTGCGCCCGATCCGGCCGGTCCGGCCGGTGCCCCGCGGCCGCAGCCCCGGGGTGCGAAGCTGCAGAAGGCGAAATCCCCGGCGGCGGAGCTGGTGAAGCCCGTGTTTCAGCTGCCGCAGATCCAGCTGTCGAGGCTCCGCGAACTGGCGCTGGGCGGTTCGCACTGGATGCTGACCCCGTACCGGACGGTCGTGCTGACGCACGCCACCCAGCAGCCGCTCGGCCGCCCGGGGGCGAAAAAGTTTGCGGTCGACCGGAAGCTGGGGGAGTCGCACGCGGTGTTCGACGCCGTGCTGGATGTCCACGGCTCGAGCAGCCAGAAGGTCGACCTCGACGCCGCGTGGAAGGAACCGGTCGACAATGTCGCGGAGCAGGGGTGGAAAACCCTCGACGGCTCGGCCCATGTGCTGGAGCAGCCCCTGGCGCGCGGCATGACCTCGTTTGCGCTCGGCGACCCGGCGCTCCATCGCCAGGAATTCGGGGACACGAAATACCGGCGCGTGACCTATACCCTCACCGCGACGACCCGATTCCGCGATCAGATGCCCGGGGAGACGGCCGCGGACATCGAGCGCCTGGTGCGCCGGAGCCTTCCGATCACCGTCGACGTGCCCAACACCGCCCCGCCGATGATGCCGGGCGTGCTCTATGTCGTGCCCGCTTTCGGCTGGGAGCGCAAGCGGGAGAAGGAAAAGTTTTCGAGCCTGCGCAAAGGGGGCGGGCTGAGGGTCTATCTCGAGCGCCCCTGGTTTTCCTCCGGCGACGGGGAGCAGCTGGCCGTCATCCTGACCTCGATCCCCGGAGTGCCGACCGAGCGCCCGATCGAGACCTACGAGCCCCCCGCGGCGCAAGGCAAGATGCAGCCCCGCGCCGACGGCCGATCGCTCCGGGCGTCCGGGCCCGCGGCGAACGTCCGGCCGACGGCGGCGCTCGAGCTCCCGCCGGCGCTCAAGCTCCCGCCGGTGCCCGAGGAGCATAAACCCTACGTCACCCTCTGGGGGATGGACCCGTTATGGCGCGCGGGAGCCATCCCCAAGGCGGAATACCCCGGCCCGGCCGATTTCACGCTGGCCGGGGAGGTCCTCGGCGGACTCACGATCCCGGAGTTCCCGGATTATCCCAAGCCCTCGGATCCCAAGGAGAATCTCTCTTTTACGGCCGTCGGGCACAAGGTGGCCTACGACGGGGAGCGGGGGCTCTGGTACTGCGACATCGAAATCGACCCGCACGACGCGTACTTCCCCTTCGTGCGGCTGGCGCTGGCGCGCTTTCAGCCGGTATCGGTCCCCGGCGCGCACCTCTCCAAGGTCGTCACCGCCGATTTCATCCAGCTGGCGCCCGACCGGACCGTGTCGGTGACCTTCAAGGGCAACAAACCCTCGGAGATGACCGTCACCGTCGGCGGGGCCTCCTACGTCCAGGCCGCGGCGGCCAGCGGGCCGGGGACGATCGAAATCGCCCTGGAGGCGCACAACGCCGCCCTGCCGGACGAGTTCGGCTGGAGCGAGGTGCCCGACACCGCGGTGACGCTGAAAGCGCAACGGGTGTCCGGGGCCGGGGCGGGCCACTTCCTCTGGAGCGGAAAACTCAAGATACCCAAGAAGATCGAATTCGCCAACCACCGGGTCGTGGTGCGCGAGTACGAGACCTTCCTGGCGGACAACCGCACCCCCGCGGGGGCAAAGCTCACGGCCGGGCCCAAGGACGGGAGCGTCAGGGCCCGGCGCCTGGTCTTCGCGGAAACCTTCCCGCTGGTCGATCTCTGATGTACGGGCGCGGAATGAAGGCCCGCCGATGCACCGGAGCGCTCTCATGAGGTTGAACCCTGAACACATCCGCGCCCTGGTCGAACTGACCAACGCGGGCCCCTATTTCAGGCTGCTGTCGATCGAGGTCCTCGACATCGGCCCCGGTTTTTCCCGGAGCCGGGTGGGGCTGGAGGAGAAGCACCGCAACCCGTTCGGCATGATCCACGGGGGGGTCTATTCCTCGCTCGTGGACACCGGCGCCTACCTGGCCGTCTACTGCGACCTCGAGGAGGACGCGGGGCTCGTCACCCTCGACCTCAGCGTCCATAACCTGGCCAAGGCCCGGGACGGGTTCCTGTACGTGGAGGGGAAACGGATCAAGGCCGGGCGGAATATCTGCCTGGCCGAGGCGACGATCACCGATGCGGACGGGAAACTGATCGCGCACGGCACCTCCAAGCAGATGGTCACCCCGGGCCTGCAGACGATGGCGCAGGCCGCGGCCGCGATGGGCCGGCCGCCGCTCCCCCCGAAATTCCTCCCCGGCGCCTGAACCCCGGCACCCGGAGCGCGTCCGGCCGCTCCTTCCCGCGAAGCGGCGAAAGCCGTGCCCCGGACGGCGGGATTTGCTACACTGTCGGTAACGAAGTCAAAGGGGGTGGCCATGCACACCGAATTCAAGAACGAGAAGCTGACCGATTTCAGCCAGGAGGCCAACCGCGCCGCCCAGCTCGAGGCGCTGCAGCTCGTCCGGTCGCGGCTGGGACGGGAGTACGACCTCATCATCGGCGGCAAGCGGGTCCAGTCGCGCAAGCGTTTCAACTCGATCAACCCCGCCGACAGGTCCGAAATCATCGGGACCTTCCAGGGGGCCAGCGCCGAGAGGGCGGCCGAGGCCGTGGACGCCGCGACCCGGGCGTTCGGGGAGTGGAGCCGGTTCTCGGCCGAGCACAGGGCCGACCTCCTCTTTCGCGTCGCGGAGCTTCTGCGCGGGCGGCGCCTGGAAATGAACGCCTGGATGATGCTCGAGGCGGGAAAGACCTGGGGAGAGGCGGACGCCGACACCGCCGAGGCCATCGACTTCTGCGAATTCTACGCCCGGGAAGCGTTGCGCTACGCCGAGCCGCAGCCGCTCGTTCCGCTGCCGGGGGAGACGAACGAGCTCCGTTACCTCCCGCTCGGCGCCGGCGCCGTCATCGCCCCCTGGAATTTCCCCTGCGCCATCGCCCTGGGAATGACGGCCGCCGCCTTCGTCGCCGGCAACACCGTCGTGCTGAAGCCCTCCTCGGACGCCCCGGCCGTGGCCGCCCTGCTGATGGAGATCCTGGAGGAAGCGGGGGTCCCCCCGGGGGTGGTGAATTTCGTCACCGGCAGCGGCGGGGAGGCGGGCGAAGGACTGGTCAAATGCGCGCGCACCCGTTTCGTGGCCTTCACCGGTTCGAAGGAAACGGGGCTGCGCATCGTAGAGGAGGCCGCGCGGCCGCGTCCGGGCCAGATCTGGATCAAGCGCGTCATCGCCGAGATGGGGGGGAAGGACTACATCATCGTCGACGAGGACGCGGACCTCGACGACGCGCTCGAAGGGGTCGTCTCCAGCGCCTTCGGGTACCAGGGGCAGAAATGCTCGGCCTGCTCGCGCCTGATCCTGCACGAAAAGGTCTACGCCGATTTCGTGGAACGCCTCGTCGAGCGGGCCGCCGGGATCCGGGTGGGGCCGGCGAGCGATCCCGCGAGCGGCATGGGCCCCGTTATCAACGAGGGCGCCCTGGGCCGCATCCTCAAGTACGTGGAGACCGGGAAGCGGGAGGGGAAGCTGGTCACGGGCGGCTCCGCCCTGGACGGCAACGGCTTTTTCATGCAGCCGACGGTCATCATCGACGTCAAGCCCACCGCCACGATCGCCCGGGAGGAGATCTTCGGGCCGGTGCTCGCCGTCATCCGGGCGGGGAGTTTCGATGAGGCGGTGGCGATCGCCAACGACAGCGAATACGGGCTGACCGGGGCGGTCTACGGCACCAACCAGGGGCGCCTCGAGCGGGCCAAGGCGGAGTGCCACGTGGGGAACCTCTACCTGAACCGGAAGTGCACCGGGGCCATGGTCGGCGTCCACCCCTTCGGCGGCTTCAACATGAGCGGGACGAACTCCAAGGCGGGCGGCCGCGATTACCTGATGCACTTCACCCAGGCCAAGGTCATCTCGGAGAAGACGTTCGTCAGCGGCTAGCCGGGCGGCAGAGCCCGCGGGAGCGGCCGGGCGGCCTCCCCCGCGGGCCTTCCGGTCAGCGGACCGGGAATCCCCGGTCACGCATCAGGGCGTCGGTGTCCATGTCGCGCCCGCGGAAGGAGCGGTAGGCGATTTCCGGATCCACCGTGTTCCCCTTGCTGAGCACCTGGTCGTAGAAGCGGCGCGCCACCTCGCGGTCCCAGGCTCCCCCCCCCTCGGCAAAGGCTTCCCAGGCGTCGGCCGTCAGGGCGTCCGCCCAGAGATAGGCGTAGTACCCGGCCGCGTACCCCTCGCTCGAAAAGATGTGGGAGAACTGCGGCATGCGGTGACGCATCGGCAGCTCCCCCGGCATGCCGATCTCCGCCAGGGTCTCCCGCTCGAAGCGGTCGGGGTCGAAGCCGCGCGGGTCGGCCAGGGTGTGCACCTTCATGTCCACGAGCGCGCTCGCCAGGAATTCGACCGTCATGAAGCCCTGGTTGAACGTCCGCGCCTTTTCGATCCTGCCGATGAGGGCGGCCGGCATCGGCTTGCCCGTCTTGTGGTGCAGGGCGAAGCGGCCCAGCACTTCGGGCGTGCCGAGCCACTGCTCGTTGATCTGGGAGGGGAGCTCCACGTAATCGCGTGCCACCGCCGTGCCCGACAGCGACGGGTAGGTCGAGTCGGCCGCCAGGCCGTGCAGCGCGTGGCCGAACTCGTGGAACATGGTCTCGGCGTCGTCCCAGGAGAGCAGCACCGGTTCCCCCGGCGCCCCCTTCACGAAATTGGAGTTGTTCGAGACGACGGTGGTCTCCCCCCCGTCGAGGCGGTGCTGGCGCCGGTAGGCGTTCATCCAGGCCCCCGAACGTTTCCCCGGGCGGGCGTAGGGGTCGAAGTACCAGAGACCCACGTGCTTCCCCTCGCGCCGCACCTCCCAGACGCGCACGTCGGGGTGGTAGACCGGGACGCCCGACACCGGTTCGAAGCGGAAGCCGTAGAGTTCCCCGGCGGCCCACATCATCGCCTCCCTCAGCTTTTCGAGCTCGAGGTGCTCCTTGACCTCGCGCGAGTCGAGGTCGTACTTCGCCTTGCGCACTTTCTCGGCGTAGAAGCGGTAGTCCCACGGCTCGATCCGGATCTTCGCCCCCTCGCGGTCGGCGATCGATTGCATGTCGGCCACCTCCTCGCGGACGCGCGCTACGGCCGCCGGCCACACCTTCATCATCAGCGCCGTGGCGGCCTCGGGCGTCTTGGCCACCTGCTTTTCCGTGGCCCGGTGGGCGAAGGTCGGGTATCCCTGCAGCCGGGTCCGCTCGGCCCGGAGCTCCAGGATCCGCGCGATGACACCGTTGTTGTCGTAGGCGTCCCCGTTGTCGCCGCGGCTGTAGTAGGTGCGCCATACCCGTTCGCGCAGGGCGCGTTCGGAGGAGTAGGTGAGGAAGGGGTCCATCGACGAACGGGTGTTCAGGACCGCGTATTTCCCCTGCTCCCCCCGGTCGGCGGCCGCCTGGGCCGCGGCCTGGACGTAGCTCTCCGGAAGCCCCCCCAGCTGGCCGGCCTCGAGGTAAAGGGCGTAGCCCTCCTCGTCGTGCAGCAGGTTGTTGCTGAACCTGGTGTAGAGGTCGGCCAGCTCGCGGTTGATCTCGGCCACCCGGGCCTTCTCCTCCGGGGTGAGTTTGGCCCCCTCGCGCACGAAGTCGGTGTAGTAGTCCCAGACCAGGCGCTGCTGCTCCTGGTCCAGCCCCGAACTCTCCCGGGCCTGGTACACCTTTTCGATCCGCTCGAAGAGGCGCGGGTTCTGCATCACCTTGTCGCGGAACTCCGCCAGTTTGGGCGCCATCTCCTCCTCCACGGCCCGGAACTCGTCCGAGGACATGGAGGTGGACCAGACGCCGAAGACGGTGGTGGCCCGGTCGAGCGCCCGCCCGCTCCGCTCCAGGGCGGCGACGGTGTTCTCGAAATCGGGCGGCCGGGGGTTGGCGGCGATCGCGTCGATTTCGGCGAGCGCCTGCTTCATCCCCTCCTCGAGGGCGGGCTTGAAATCGCCCACCTTCACCCGGTCGAAGGGGGGGACCCCGCCGTAGGGGCCGGTCCACTCGGCCAGCAGGACGTCCGGGGTCCCGTCGGTCGTGGCGGCGTTTTTATCCGATTTTGAGCAGGAGGCGGTGGTCAAGGCGGCAAGTCCCAGTAACAGCGCCGCGGCCGCGGCGCACGATTTCGGAAAACGGAGCGAGAGTTTCATAACGGTTTCATCCCTCTCAGTCGGTGACAGCAGGTTCGGACGGCGTCGCACGTAATCCCGCATGGGCCGTCATCCTCCCTGATTGTACCAGCATGGAGGGGGACAGTCACCACTGTCCCCTTCGGTCCGTCCCCTCCGGTCAGCCTTCGTCGCTGAGCGCTTCCTCCGCGGGTCGGGTCTCCTTTCCCGGAGCCCGCGCCGGGAGCAGGTGCCGGGGGAGAAAGAACAGGCCGGCGATCAGGGTGGGGACGACGGCGCTGGCGATGACGACCGCGACCAGGAAGGAATACTGCTGCCGCGTCACGATCCCATGGGAAAGGCCGTACAGCGCCGAAATGGTTCCGAAGGTCAGCCCCGTCGACATCAGCAGGGTGTAGTACCAGCGTTCGTTCCGTTCCCGCCGGAACCGGGCCACCACCGGGAAGAGGCCGAAAATCTTCGAGAAGACTTTCCCCGCCAGGAGCAGAAGGAACACCAGGGGGGCCGAAACCAGCGCGGGCAGCGAAACGAAGGTTCCGGCGCGCAGGAAGTAGAACGGGGTGAGAAAACCGGCCGTCAGGGTACGGAAGCGGCGCACCCAGAAGGCGTCGGCGCTCGAAAACTCCGCCAGCACCATCCCGACGATGTAGGCCGGGAGCACCGCTTCGCTGCCGGACCAGAGGGCAAGGGCCCCCAGGCCGAACAGGACGAAGAGGATCCATTTCGTGCGGATGGCGGCCGTGCGGTGGGCGTAGGCCCTGGTCAGCCGCTGGCTCATGAAAGGGAGCGCCGCCAGCACCAGCGTGGTGACCCCGATGAAGATGGCGGTTTTATAGGTGAACGGCGCAAAGAGGAGGCCCAGGGCGATCACCGTCCCGAGGTCGTTGATGAAGCACGCGCCCAGGATCCCCTTCCCGTAATCGGTCTTGTTGAAGCCGGTTTCGAGCATGACGGCGTAGACCACGGCCATCGAGGTGGTCGAAAGCGCCACGCCGCAGAGCAGGCTGGCGCTGGGGTCCCAGCCCAGGACGTAATGGGCGAGGGCGGCGCAGCCGAGAAACGGGGCCAGGAAACCGACCATGCCGACGATGGTCACTTCCCTCAGCTTTGTGCGAATGACGTTCGGCTCGAGTTCGGCCCCGGCCAGAAAGGTGAGCAGGACGGCGCCCGAGCCCGCCAGGAAGCGGAGCCATTCCGAGTCCGCCGCCAGGAGGTCGAGTTTGCCGAAGTGGGTCGCGACGGCGGCGACTGCCACGCCGACGCAGATCTCTACCAGGGCGATGGAGATTCGGAGGTGGTTGGCCAGGACGGCCGAAATGACGGCCAGCCCGAGCCAGAATGCGGCGACAGTGAAGATCTGTTCCATGGAGTCCTCCCGTGTGGAAACCATCCGGGCCCTTCCGGCAGGTGTGAACGACCCACCGCCGCAGATGCCTGCGCGGTAGGAGTCATCAGCCGGCCCGGGCGGTTTTGGGGGACTCCATCCCCTGATAACCCCGAAAATGTAGCAGAAAAATCCGGGACGTCCCAGGGGTTTCCCGTTAGAATGGGGACAGTGGTGACTGTCCCCATTCGAAAGGAGCTGCGGTGGAAAAGATCAGGGAAATCAAGGCGGGCACGATGAAGGTGGACAAATTTATCGCGGACAAGGTCCGGGACATCCAACTGGCGGTGGGGGACGGGCTGGCGATCAACGCCCTTTCGGGCGGGGTGGATTCCTCCGTGGTCACGGCGCTCGGGCACCGGGCGCTGGGGGACCGGCTGAAGACGTACTTCATCGACAACGGGCTGATGCGCCAGGGGGAGCCGGCGCGCGTGGCGGCCGAATTCAGGAAACTCGGGATCCGGGTCGAAGTCCTGGACGCCTCGCGCGCTTTTCTCTCCGCGCTGAAGGGGATCACCGACCCCGAGGAGAAGCGTGAGGCCATCACCCAGACTTTCTACAAGAAGGTCTTCGGGCGGCTCGTCGTCAAGAGCAGGGCCAAGTACCTCCTGCAGGGGACGATCCTGACCGACGTGGACGAAACGGTGGCGGGGATCAAGCGCCAGCACAACGTCTTCGCGCAGCTCGGCATCGATCCGCAGAAGGCGTTCGGGTACCAGATCCTGGAACCGCTGATCGAACTGCGCAAGGACGGGGTGCGCAAGGTCGGGCGCGGACTGGGACTCCCCGAGAGCATGTTCGCCCGCATCCCCTTCCCGGGCCCCGCGCTGGCCGCGCGCGTCATCGGCGAGGCGACCCCGGCGCGACTGGCCCTGGTGCGCCGGGCCACGGCCATCCTGGAGGCGGCGCTCAAGGACGTGCCGGCGTTCCAGTACCTGGCCATCCTGCACGAAGACCGGGTGACGGGGATGCGGGACCACAAGCGCGTCTTCGGCAACCAGATCGAAATCCGCTGCTGGGACAGCCTCGACGCGCGCACGGCCCGGCCCACCCGGCTCTCCTACGACCTCCTGGAAGCCGTTGCGAAGAAGATCACCCGGACGATCCCGGAAGTGGTCAGCGTGACCTACAACATCACGTCGAAACCGACCTCCACGATCGAGGCGGTTTAGAGGACGGGGGCGGGCTCGCGCTCCCGGGGGGGGGCGCGGGGCCGCTCCGCGACCATCATGAAGAGGATATGGGCCATCGGGGCGCTCGTGCTCCTGATCGCATCGGGGCAGGCCCCCCCCGCGTCGGCGGGCGATTTCGCCCGGTTCGAGCTGCAGCCCCTGGCCGGCGTGGTCGCGAGCGGCTCCGTCCCCCTCACCTCCAGGGACGGAGAGCGCGTCGGGACCTTTGCGGTCGACAGTTCCGCGAGCGCCGGGGCGTCCCTGACCGTTTACCTCAACGAGCTGGACGCCGTCGAGGGGCTCTGGAAACGGCAGTTCACCCGCGGAACACTCCTGGAGGCTCCCGCGGCCCCGGAGCCGGACGAGGCGACCGTACCCGCCTCGGGCGCGCTCTCCATTGATCAGCTCCACTGCAATTTCCTGCACCATTACCGCCTCCCCGACCCCAGGGTCCGTCCCTACGTGACGGGGGGCCTCGGGGTGACGACCTACCGGGGCGCGCGCGGGCTCTGGAAGGACTCCGCCTCGCATTTCTCCTTCGCCATCGGCGGCGGGGTGAAATATTTCCCGTCGCGGCGGTTCGGCATCCGGGGGGAGGCGCGCTGGAGCCCGACGCTTCTCTCGGCCTCCGACAGTGACTTCTGGTGCCGCGTCGGCGGGGCGGGGACGGCGTGCCGCGTGAGGCTCCGGGCCGTGCTCCAGCATCAGCTGGATCTTGCGGGAGGGTTCATCCTGCGTTTTTAGGGGGCCAGCATGTCCGGGAAACCATCGCTTGAGGAGCTGCAGGAAAAGATCCGCCGTCTCGAAGGGGAGGCAGAGGAGCGCGGCCGGGCCCTTCGGGAGGCGCTCGCCGGCGAACTCCGGCTGCGCACCCTTATCGAGATGGCGGTGGACGGAATCCTCCAGGGGTCTTCCGAGGGTGTCATCACCGACGCCAACACGAGTGCGCAGCAGATTTTCGGGGTCACGAGAGCAGAGCTGATCGGAAGGCATATCGGCGAGCTTTTCCCGCCCCGGTCCCTGGCGGCGCACCCCCTGCGCTTCGACCTGCTCGCCGCGGGGGGCGTCGTCGTGACCGAGCGGGAGGTGGAGCGGCCGGACGGGGAGCGGGCGTTCGTGGAGATGCACAGCCGCAGGATGCCCGACGGGAGCTATCACTCCATCATCCGCGACATCAGCGGACGCAAGAAGGCGGAGGCGCTGCTCGAGGAATCGGTCGCCCGGAGGGTGCGGGAGCAGGAATTTTCCCAGCTCCTCCTCGACACCACGCCCGCCTTCATCGTGGCGATCGGCTTCGACGGCAGGACCCGCATGATGAACCGGGCGCTGCTGGACGCGCTGGGGTACACGCCCGCGGAGATCCGGGGGGCCGATTACCTCGAGACTTTCGTGCCCCCGGAGGAGAGGAAGGAACTGCGGGCGGTCTTCGACCGCCTCATCCGGGAAGGAATCTCCACGGTCAACGAAAACCGCATCGTCGGCCGTTCGGGGCAGTCGCGTCTCGTCGAGTGGCAGGGGCGGACCGTGGTGGAGGAAGGGAAGAACGCCGGTTTCTTTGTCGGCGTCGGCATCGACATCACCAGGAGGAAGGAGGCCGAGAGCGAGCTCCGGCACCGGGAGTACGTGCTCAACCGGATCTTCGACGTGCTCCCCATCGGGTTGTGGTTCGCCGACCGCGACGGCACGCTGCTGCGCGGCAACCCGGCCGGGGTGAGGATCTGGGGCGCCGAACCTACCGTTCCCCTCGACGGCTACGGCATCTTCAAGGCCCGGCGCCTCCCCTCGGGGGAGGAGGTCGGCCCCGACGACTGGGCCCTGGTCCGCACCATCAGGGAAGGGGTCACGATCAAGGACGAACTGCTCGAAATCGACGCCTTCGACGGCCGGAAGCGCGTCATCTACAACTACACCACCCCCATCCTGGACGACGGCGGGAGCGTGCTCGGCGCCATCGTCGTCAACAACGACGTCACCGAGCAGAAGCGGGCTGAGGCGGAGCGCGAGAAACTGAAGGAGCAGCTGGTCCAGGCCCAGAAGATGGAGTCGATCGGCCGCCTGGCGGGGGGGGTGGCGCACGATTTCAACAACATGCTGGGGGTGATCCTGGGGCACGCGGAGATGGCGATGAACGCCGTGGAAACGGGCGGCGAGCTCCACTCCGGGCTGCTCGAAATCCGCCGGGCGGCCGAGCGGTCGGCCGACCTCACGCGCCAGCTCCTGGCGTTCGCGCGCCGGCAGACCATAAACCCGCGCGTGCTGGACCTGAACGGGACCGTGGAGGGGATGCTGAAGATGCTGCGGCGCCTCATCGGGGAGGAGATCGAGCTTTCCTGGCTCCCCGGGAGGGGCCTGTGGCCGGTCCGGATGGACGCCTCGCAGATTCACCAGATCCTGGCCAACCTCTGCGTCAACGCCCGCGACGCCATCGCCGGGGTCGGCAGCATCGGGATCGAGACTTCGACCGTGACGCTCGACGAGGCCGACTGCATCGGGAACGCGGACTGCGTCCCCGGCGATTACGTGCTGCTCGCGGTCCGGGACGACGGGTGCGGCATGGACGGGGAGACGATGGCCAAGCTCTTCGAGCCGTTCTTTACCACCAAGGCGCTGGGGCAGGGAACCGGGCTGGGCCTGTCGACCGTCTACGGCATTGTCACGCAGAACCGGGGCTTCGTCCGCGTCGAGAGCGCACCCGGGGCGGGAACGACCCTCTGCGTCTATCTGCCCAGGCACGAGGGGAGCGCTGAAACCGCCCCGGTGGAAATCCAGGCGCGGGCCGCCAGGCCGGGGAGCGGGACGATCCTGGTGGTGGAGGACGAGAGCGCGATCCTCGAAATGTGCCGGCGGATGCTCGGGCGGGCGGGCTACCGGGTGCTGGCCGCGTCCACCCCGGGCGAGGCCCTCGCCCTGGCCGGGGCGCACGCCGGGGAGATCCACCTCCTGCTGACCGACCTGGTGATGCCCGAGATGAACGGGCTGGACCTAGCCGCCCGCCTGCAGGCGTCCCACCCCGGTCTCCGGCTCCTCTTCATGTCGGGCTATACGCCCGACGCGGCAGCCCACCAGCGCGGCCTCCCGCCGGGCGCCCACTTTCTCCAGAAGCCCTTCGCGATGAACACCCTGGCGGAGCAGGTGCGCCGCGCCCTCGAAAAATCGGGTTGACAATGGGGACAGTGATGACCGTCCCCCTGAACGTCATTCCAGGCGCGGGGCGCGGATGTCGCGGCCGTTCTGGCGCAGGACGACGGCCGGGGCCGGCCCCGGCCCTTCCGTTTCGAAGGTGATCTGGGCGTCGGTGACCTTGAGGAAGAAGACCCTCTCGCTCGCGGGATAGACCTCGATCTTCTGCTGGCCCGTCAGCTGGGTCCAGAGCCGGTCCCCCTCGCGCGTTACGGTGAAGATCGCCCCTTCGGCTACCCGGTACCGGCCCACGTAACGGTCGAGGAGGGCCGGGTCGATCCTCACCTCGCGCCGGCCGAACCACTCCTCGACACTGCCCTCCCCCTCGATCCTGCCGGCGAACTGGTCGCGCCCCAACTGGCGGAGCACCAATCCCTTTACCCGGCCCTGGTCATCCTTACGGAAAAAGACCTGGGCTTCGGTGACCTTCAAAAAGAAATCGGTCTCCCCTTCCGGGTGGATCTCGAATGCCGGCTGGCCCGTCAGCTGGGCCGAAAGCTGCCCCCCCTGCCGGGTGACGGTCACGAAGACCCCGGGAACAAACTGGTATTTCCCGACATAACGCTCCAGTACTTCCGGGGTGAGAGCGATCGCCCGGTGCTCGGGGGGTGGGGCGACCAGGGGCGAGTCGTGGGGCAGAAGCTTGGACGAGGGGTCGAGGAGGTGGAAGCCTATGTCGTCCACCCCGGCGGGAGTGCTGACGCTCGCGAGCACCACGACCCCCGTTTTCGCCTTGGGGTCGAAGCCGGCGAAGGCTCGGTAGCCGCCTGTCCCCCCGTTGTGCCAGACGATTTCCGACCCCGCCCTGGGCTGCATCAGCCAGCCCAGGCCGATCTCCATCCCGGGATTCGACGGAGTCCTTTTGCCCAGCGCCGTCCCGATGGCCGGGGCGAGGGCGGAATCGGCGTAACCCAGGTGGGCGGCCAGAAAGGAGAGCATGTCATTGGCCGTCGAGCGCAGGGCGCCGGCCCCCGCAAGCGCGGGGAGGTCCCAGTTGGGCGTCGGCTGGAAGCGGTCGTTGTGCCCCGGGGCCAGCCTCGATTTCAGCTCGGGGCTGAGCGTGATGGCGCTGCTCTTCATCCCGAGCGGGTCGAGGATCCGTTCCCGCACGAGGGCCTCGTAGTCCTTGCCGGCGGCAAGGGAGAGCGCGTGCCCGAGCAGCCCCACCCCGAGGTTGGAATATTCGAACTCCGCCCCGATCTCGCGGGGGAGCGCGTAGCCGGAGAGAAACTCGTACAGCTGTGCCACGGTGTAATCGGCATAGGGATTGAGCGGGTTCTTGGCGGCGTCCAGGTTGGAGGGGAGACGCGGCAGTCCGGACCGGTGCCGGGCGAGATCTTCGAGCGTGACGGCGCGCTCCCCCCGCCCGGGCATCTTCACGGCCGGCGGGAGGTATTTGGCCACCGGGTCGGAGAGCGCGACTTCGCCGCGCCGGGCCATGTCGGCCAGCAGCAGGGCTGTAAAAACCTTGGTGGTGGAGCCGATCTCGAACACCGTGTCCCCGTCGACCGCCCGGCCTTCGCCCATGCTGCCATGGGCCACGATCCTGCGCCCCGAGGGTTCGATGACGCCCACCACGATGCCGATGCGCTCCGCCCGGGCCCCCAGCCGCCCGGCGAGGATCTTGCGGATCTCTCCGTCGGAGGGGACCGGGGAGGCGGGCTGCGCCGCGGCGGGCGTTGCTGCCGCCAGCAGGGCGGCCAGGGACAATATCAGAGTGACCTTCATAAGCGTCCTTTTGTTGGGGGGGGACAGTCACCACTGTCCCCCCGCTCGAAAAAGCGGGTTGAGAAAGGGGACAGTGGTGACTGTCCCCCTACATCGGCCAGGCGGACTCCTCGAGGTAGGAGCGGCGCCGCTGGTAGGCATGGACATCGAGAGCGAGGACCAGGAGGCCCGCGATCAGGAGGAATACCGAGCCGGGAAGCGACTGGGTGATCCGGGTGAGAAGCAGGATCTTGTTGGCTCCGGGCATGGGAACGGTCGCCATGTACAGGATGGGGCCAGCGATCGAGGCGGCGGCGATCAGGAGCGGCTGGACCACCCACTTCTGGAGGTCCCTGGCCTTTTTGGTTTCCCGGGCTCCGAAGTAAACATCGGTCGACAGGCTCATCATTCCCGCGAAGAGGAACATGCACCCGATCCTGGTCAGGAGCCAGGCGGCGTAATCGGGGCCGAGGTCCCCGCGCCGGCTGATCAGGGAACTGGCGGCCAAAAGCGCCATCCAGGTGCTCCACCCGACCACCAGCCCGTACAGGCGGTACAGCCCCAGGGTCCTCGCGGGGAGCGGCAGGGCGGACAGCATCCGGATCCTCCGGGTCTTCGCCGATTCCGAGGTGACCAGGATGCCCAGAAATATGGCCATGAAGAACATGGCCGTGGCGATCGCTTCCTCCATCCCCCCCCAAATGGAGTTGGCCGCAACCATGGCCAGGACGACGGGCCACTGGATGAAGTTTGCGACCCGGTTGTACTCCGAATCGGCCTGGATGAGTCTACGCATTCTCCCCTCCCTTGAGTATCTGGATGGCAATCTCTTCGATGCCCATGTTCGTCTCCCGGATGTTTTCCGCGCCGAGTTCCCGGAGCTGACGCCGTGTCGAGTCCGCATCGGACGAGACGACCTGGTGGTCCATCCCCTCCCTGCGGTGGCTCACCACCGATGGGAGCCTCACCTCGCCGTCGCCGTGGCGGAAGGTGATCCTGCGCCAGCGCTCGAGCAGGTCCTCCTTGCGGGCGCGCAGGCGCAGGCGCCCCTCGTCGAGGAAGGCCAGGTCGTCGGCGAGGCGGCTGATTTCGGAAAGGATGTGGGTGGCGTAGAGGATGGCGCGGTCCCCGGTTTCCAGGGTCTCGAAGAGCACCTCCAGCAGTTCGGCCCGCACGACCGGGTCCATTCCCGAGGTCGGTTCGTCCAGCAGGAGCAACCGGGGGGAGCGGGCCAGGGCCATGACGAGCGACAGCTTGACCCGGTTCCCGGTCGACAGGTCTTTGGCCCGCTTCTCGAGGGGGAGCCGCAATCGCCCGGCAAGCTCGGCCGCCCGCTCCTGCGACCAGCCGGGATAGAACTGCGCCACGAATTCGAGGTTGCGGGCCGCGGTCCAGCGTTCCCAGAAAACCTGGAGATCGCCGACATACCCGATGTCCAGTTTCCAGTCCGGGCGGTTCGGGTCGTTGGGGCGCCCGAGGATCCGCGTTTCGCCCGCATCCGCGCGCAGCAGCCCGACCAGGCACTGAAGAAAGGTGGTCTTGCCCGCCCCGTTGGGGCCGACCAGCCCGAGCACGGTGCCCGGCTCCAGGTCGAGATCCAGGGGGCCGAGCGTGAAATCCCGGAACTGTTTGGTTAGGGAACGGCATTGAAGCGCTTTTTCCATAGTGTCCTCTTTGGAATCGGGGATCAAACCTCGCGCAGGATGGTGCCGATGACGGCCTGGATGGCCTCTTTGTCCAGACCTTCGGCAAGGGCTTCCCGGATCACCGGCTGGACCGACTCCCGCAGCTTTTCCGCGGCCAGGTCCCTCCTGCGGTCCCGGGTGAATTCGCTGACGAAAAACCCCTTCCCGCGCCGGGAGTGGATCAGCCCCTCGCGCTCGAGGCTCTCGTACGCCCGCTGCACCGTGATGACGCTGATGCGCTGGTCGCTGGCCATCTTCCTGATCGAGGGGAGGTCGGCGCCCGCGCCCAGGTTGCCGGCGAGGATGTGTGCCCTGATCTGCCGGACAATCTGCGCCTGCAGCGGTTCGCTGGAGAGATCGGTCAAGTCGAGGAGCATATCCCCCCCATGGGAAGAATCGGTTTACCCGGAGGGCCGCGAACCTCACGGCCCCCATAAATGCTCTTACTGTATATAGACAATAAGTACAGTGAGGGGATTTGTCAAGGGGAAAAATCGGGGAGGGGGACAGTGGTGACTGTCCCCATGTTAAAATACCAACCATGAAAAAATCGATCTGCTCCGCAATCCTGATTCTCCTCCTCGCCGGCGGCGCGGCCTGGAGTGTCGATGAAGAGTGCGCCCAGGACGTCTCGGACCCCCGCGGAAAGATGAAGCCGTGGGAGAAGGGGGCGCGGGAAACCGGGAAATACCGCAACGTCTTCCGCGAAGCGGGCTATTCCCAGGCCGCCATCGACGTCAAGCTCGCCAAGGCGTACTACGACCTCTTCCTGGGGCAGAACCGGGTCTACTTCGCGGTCGGCGACGACATGGCCTACATCTCCGACCTGAAAAACCACGACGCCCGCACCGAGGGGCTCTCCTACGGCATGATGGTGGCGGTGCAGCTCGACAGGAAGGAGGTGTTCGACCGGCTCTGGCGCTGGACGAAGAAGTACATGCAGCACCAGGGGGGGCCGCGGGACGCCTATTTCGCCTGGAGCGTGGAGCCGAAGACGGGGAAGCACAATTCGGAAGGCTCGGCCTCGGACGGGGAGCTCTACTTCGTCACGGCGCTCCTGTTCGCCTCCAACCGCTGGGGGAACGAGACCGGGATCGACTACTACGGGGAGGCGCGCCGCATCCTCGACGCCATGTGGAGCAAGGACGGGACCGACGGGATCACGCACGTGATCCACACCGGGCACAAGCTGATCACCTTCGTCCCCGACAGGTCGGGCTACCACTTCACCGACCCCTCCTACCACCTGCCGGCGTTTTACGAGGTCTGGGCCGAGTACGCGCGCGACGGGCACGAGGAGTTCTACCGCGAGTGCGCCGTGGAGGCGCGCCGCTACCTGCACCGTGCCATCCACCCCGAGACCGGGCTGAACACCGACACCACCGACTACAGCGGCAAGCCGCTCGAGAACCGCTGGTTCCCCGGCGCCTTCCGCTACGATTCCTGGCGGGTGCCGATGAACATCGCCATGGACTATTCCTGGTACGCGAAAGACGTCGAGTGGCAGCGGGACTACGCCCGCCGCATCCAGAACTTCCTCTTCTGCCGCGGGATCGACACCTTCGAGGACCAGTTCAACATCGACGGCACGCTGCCCGAATGGATCCTGCAGGCCGGGGGGTACCGCAAGCTGCGCCACTCGCTCGGGCTGGTGGCGACCTCGGCCGCCGCGTCGATCATGGGGACCCAGGCCAAGAGCTGGAAGTTCGTCGACGCGGTCTGGAACGCGAAGCTCGAGCCGTACGACGACGGTTATTTCGACCCCTATTACGACGGGCTGCTCTACCTGTTCAGCCTGATGCACCTGAGCGGCAATTACCGCGTCATCACTCCCGGGATGAACTGACCGCGGGGGAGCCATGAGCCATGCGGGAAGCGCGGACGCCGACGTTCTCGTGATCGGCGGGGGCGCGGCGGGGATGATGGCCTCCTCGGCCGCCGCCCGGGCGGGGGCCCGGGTGCTGCTCGTCGAGAAGACCGGCCGCTGCGGCCGGAAGATCCTCGTGAGCGGCAAGGGGCGGTGCAACCTCACCAACGCCGCCGAACTCCGCGACTTCATCGCCATGTACGGGCTGAACGGCCGCTTCCTCCACTCCGCCTTTTCCCGCTTCTTCCGCCCGGAGTTGCTCGCGTTCCTCCGGAGCCGCGGCCTGGAAACCCGGACGGAGCGCGGGGGCCGCATCTTCCCCGCCTCCGGGGACGCGCGCGACGTGGTGCGCCTCTTCGAACGGGAGCTGGCTGCCGCCGGGGTGCGCGTGCTCCGCCACGCCCCCGTCTCCTCCCTGGTGCCGCGCGACGGGGGAGGGTTCCGGGTGGAGAGCGGGCAGGGGCGCTTCGCGGCCGCAACCGTGGTCCTGGCGGCCGGCGGGGCTTCCTGGCCCGAAACCGGCTCGGCCGGGGATGGCTTTACCCTGGCCGCCGCGCTCGGCCACGCCGTCGTCCGGCCCCGTCCGGCCCTGGTCCCCCTGGTCGTGCGGGAGCGGGCCCTGGCCCGTTCCCTGGGCGGGGTCGACCTCCGCAACGTGCGCGCCGCGGCTTTCGCCCGGGAGGCGGCCGAGGTCGACGGCGCTTCCATCCCCGCCCGCGACTACGGGCGCGGGGAGAGGAAGCAACCCCGGCCGCCCCTCGTCGAGAGCCGCTTCGGGGAGCTGGGCTTCACCCCGTTCGGCCTGGGGGGCCCCGTCATCCTGATGATGAGCCTCGCCGTCGTCGACGCCCTCGCCTCCGGCCCGGTCTCCATCCTGATCGACCTCAAGCCCGCGCTTTCCCGGGAGCAGCTGCGCCGGCGGCTGCAGGCGGACCTCGACCTTCGTGGCGGGCGGAGCCTCCTCTCGATCTGGAAGGAGTACCTGCCGCTCCGGGCGGCCCGTCCGCTCCTCGAGCTGGCGGGGCTCGACGGGAGCGCGCCGGCCCGCGGGATCGGCGCCGCAGGGCGGGAGCGGCTGATCGGCCTGCTCAAGGCCCTCCCCTTCAACGTGGAGCGTCCGCTCCCGCTCGCCCGGGCGATCGTGACGGCCGGGGGAGTCGCCCTGGATGAAATCGACCCGCGTACCCTCGAGTCGCGGAAGGCGCCCGGGCTCTTCCTGGCCGGGGAGGTGATCGATCTCGACGCCGACACCGGCGGCTATAACCTGCAGGCCGCCTTCTCCACGGGCCACGTGGCGGGGGAGAACGCCGCCCGCGGCGCCCTTTCCTCCGGCTGAGCCCCCGGCCGGGCCCGATCAGCGGCGGCCGTAGAGGTGGTCCCCGATCCGGCGCATCCGGTCGAGTTCCTCCCCCGTCATCGGTCCCTGGTCGAGGACCGCCAGGTTCCGCCTCATCTCCTGCCGGGTCCGCGGGGCGCTCATGCAGACATCGACGGCGGGGTGGGAGAGGACGAAGCGGTAGCACTCGGCGGCGGTGGGGGGCGCCTGCCCCGGGGGCATCCCTTTCGCACGGAGGAGCTTCCCCCAGGCCGTGGCGGTGAAAGCGACCGTCCCCGGCCGGCCCCCGTCCGGGAGGGAGGGGAAGATGTCGGTCTCGGCCCCGCGGTGCACGGCGCTATAGCGCAGGTGCAGGACGCCGACCCGTTCGTCCCCCGCCAGCGACGCAAACATCCTCCGGTGGTGGCCGCTCACGCCGATGGAGCGCACCAGACCCTTGTCCCGCAGCTTCAGGGCGCCTTCGAGCAGGCGCTCCGAGGGGGGCCGGGGGAAATACCCGAGGACCAGCACGTCGGCGTATCCGGTCCGCGCCTCCCGCAGCCCCTTCATGAGGAAGCGCTCGGTCAGGAAGTTCCAGTGGGCGTAGGTGAACATGGCGAGCACCAGGCGGTGGCGCTCCCCTTTCCCGGCGATGTTGCGGATCGCCTCCCGCATCCCGGGGGAAAACCCCTTGATGACGGTGCCCCAGGTGAAGTAGTTGCAGCCGCGTTCGAACGCTTCCTCGATGGCGGCCGCCGGGGCGTGGTACCCGCTCCCGATGCCGAGCCGCCCGACCCTGAACCCCGTCCGTCCCAGGACGGTATCCTGATGGAACATGGTGCCTCCGCCCCCCTCCCCGGCCGCGCGCCCCCACCCACATCGGGCTGTCGGGGGAGCGCGGCCGATGTTATGTTAAAACATCGACGGGGAGCGCGGGTACATGATTTCGAGCGTGGAGCTGTGCATCAACCATTCGGTGAAGGTGGCGAAACTGGGGATCGACCGGCCGGTCATCCGTTTCGAGCCGGGCTACAACGTCCTCATCGGGCCCAACGGGGCGGGCAAGTCGACGGTGCTGCGCGCCGTCGCCCGCTGCCCCTTCTGCACCCTGGAGGGGAGCGGCCGGGAGGGGCTGAAATACATCTCCACCGAATCGCTCAATCCCAACATGGGCGGGGTCTTCGACGGCTGGGAGCAGATGGTCCAGGGGATCCGTGCGCTCTTTCTGTCGCATGGCCAGGGGGTGGCCGACGGGCTCCTGAACCAGGCGCACGGCGGGGAGACGGCGGTCCTCATCGACAGCCCCGAGACGGGGCAGGACCAGGAGAGCGCGGGGATGATCTACCGGGGGCTCCGGAAGATGGCCGAACGGTACCAGGTCATCATCGCCAGCAACAGCCTCGTGTTCATGCAGGGGGGGCACCTCGTCGACCTCGGGCGGGACACCCTCCCGCGCCTCGTCGCATCGACCCGGGAGCTGACGGAAAACTTCGGCGCAATGCAACCTCAGCGGGAGGAACCGTGAACCTACGCTCCATACGCCTCGTCTGTTTTTCCCCCACCGGGGGGACCCGCAGGGTGCTCGAACAGATCGCCGCGGGGACCGGCGTGGAGAGGGTGACCCGCCTGGACGTTACCCTCCCCGGAGCCCCGGCCGGTTTCGGGGAGGCGGGGGGAGACGACCTGCTGCTCCTCGGCGCGCCCGTCTACGCCGGGCGGGTGCCCGAAATCGCCATGGAGAGATTCGCGGGTCTGCGCTCGCGGGGGGGGCCGGCGGTGCTGGTCGCCGTCTACGGCAACCGGGCTATCGAGGACGCGCTCCAGGAACTGTCCGCCCTGGCCCGCGCCGCAGGGTGCGTGCCCGTCGCCGGGGCCTCCTTTATCGCCGAGCACTCCTATTCGACCGGGAAGGGCCCCATCGCCGCCGGGCGGCCCGACGACAAGGATCTCGAGCGCGCCCGGGAGTTCGGGCGCGAGATCTCCCTTCGCCTGCGGGGGGCGGAAAGAGTCCGGGACCTGCGGGAGCCGGACCTGCCGGGGAGCCCGGAACTCAGGGAACGCCCGGTTTTCCCGGTCATGGGGCCGGTGACCGACCCCGACAGGTGCACCGCCTGCGGCGCCTGCGAACAGCTCTGTCCCACCGGTTCGATCACCACCCGCGCGATCTCGGAAACGGACGAGGCCGGCTGCATCCTCTGCGCCGCCTGCGTGAAGGGGTGCGCCTTCGGCGCCCGCGCGCTCAAGGGCCCCTTCATCAGCAAAATCCGGGAGTGGCTCGGCGAGAACGCCGCGGAGCGCCGGGAGCCGGAGACCTTCATGGCGTCCCGGCGCCGTTGAGCCCCGCTATGTCTTCTGCAGCTCTTCCAGCTTGCGGGCCACCCGTTCGGCGTCGAGCACCGGGTCGACGTCCCTGTCGATGGCGCGGATCACGAGGTCCGGGCCGATGATGAAGGTCCACCGTTTCGACATCCCGAGGGCCGGCATCTTCGTGCCGTAGGCCTTGATCGCGTCGAGGCCGGGATCGGCCAGCAGGGTGAAGTTGAGGCGGTGCTTCTCCTTGAACTTCCTGAGGGCCTCCACCCCGTCGGCGCTCACCCCGAAGAGTTCCGCCCCCCGCGCGCGGATCCGATCGAGGTTGTCGCGGAAGGCGCACGCCTGCTTGGTGCAGCCGGGCGTGTCGGCCTTGGGATAGAAATAGAGCACCGTCCAGAGCCCTTTGCGTGCGGCGAGGTCGAACTCCTTCCCCGCGTCGGTCCGGAGCTTCACCGCCGGCGCCGCGTCCCCCACCTTCAGGTCGGAAGCGGGAGCGCTCCCCCCAAAGCCCAGCATCAGTATGGCCATGGCCGTCGTCCTTTTCATAGGAGGTCCTCCTCGAGGTGTTCTGCCCGCTTGTATAAGATCGCGATCGGACGGACACAAATCCCGGGACCTCCCGGGGGAGGCCTACAGGCGGATGGTCCCCTCCAGGTAGAGCGCGGCACGCCCGGAGATGGCCACCCGCCCCCCCCGGTTTTCGCAGAAGAGTTCCCCCCCGCGGCGGGACACCTGGAAGGCGTGGAGGCTGCCCTTTCCCAGCTTTGCGGCCCAGTAGGGGATCAGGACGCAGTGGGCGGAGCCGGTGACCGGGTCCTCGGGGATTCCCACCCGGGGGGCGAAGAAGCGGGATACGAAATCGCAGCGATCGCCCCGCGCGGTGACGATCACGCCGCGGCAGGGGAGCCGGCCCAGGGCCGCGATGTCGGGATCGAGGCGCCGAACCGTTTGTTCCGAGTCCAGAACCGCCAGCAGGTCCTCGGCGGAGGTGTGCGCCTCGAGGGGCAGGAGGCCCAGGGCCGCTTCGAGGTCCCGCGCCCCGATCGCGCCGAGCACGGGGCGCGCCGGGAAGTCCAGCGCCAGGAGATCCCCCTCCCTGCGGACGGTGAGCCGGCCGCTGTGGCGCGTGGTGAAGCGGACGGCGGGCTCCTTGACCCCCCGGCGGCTGAAGAGGACGAAGGCGGCCGCGAGCGTCGCGTGGCCGCACAGGGCCACCTCGGTAGTCGGCGAGAACCAGCGCAGTTCCCAGCCCCCGCCGTCCGGGAGCAGGAAGGCCGTTTCGGGCAGGTTGTTTTCGGCCGCGATCGCCTGCAGGTCGGCGTCGCCGGGCCAGCGCTCGAGGATGCAGACCCCCGCGGGGTTGCCCGCGAAGACCCGGGAGGTGAAGGCGTCGACGTGGTAAAAGGGGATGTGCATCGTTTCCTCCGGGAGGCCAACCCGCACCCCTGACCGGATACGGGGCCCGGGCCGATTCATTCCACCGGACAGACCGGATCCAATATACTGGGGAAGCGGCCGGCGCCGCAAGGGCCGGGCGGGGGTGTCGGGGCCACGGCGTTGAGCGCGATCAGGGACCGGTGGTTATCTTCGTGAGTAACATCGCATATACCTGATTTTGCTCGCGACCAGAATCGGGTGCGGGGGATGTCGCTGCCGCGGGCGGTCAGGCGACCGGCGTCACCCCCTCCGCCCGGATGCGGAGCGGTTCGACCGACCCTTTGCCGAACAGCGGGGTCAGGAGCCGGGAGTAGGCTCGGAAATCGTCGCGGTGGACATAGGCCTGGACCGTCCCGGCGAAACCCCCGCCGTGGATGCGGCAGGCGCCCCGGCCGGCGCGGGCGAGGAACTCGTTGGATAGGGCGAGGGCCAGGGCCGCCGGCTGGCTCCGGCCGGACCCCCCGGGCGGGACGGTGTTCTGCAGCAGCCCGGCGCTCGACGCGCCGCTCGCCGCCACCAGCCGGACATGATCGTCGAAGCGGCCGGCCGCCAGCGCTTCCGCCATCAGGCCGACGCGCTGGTTTTCGGCGAAGAAGTGAAGGGCCCGGAGGGCGGCCCGGTCCCCCGCGCGGCGCCGCACCTCGGGGAGGCGCGCTCGGAAGGCGCGCTCGGATACCCCGCGCAGGGTCTTTTGGCCGAACAGGGCGGCGGCCGCCCTCATCTCCGCGGGGATGGCGGCGTAGGCGTCCGTCAGCCCCTCGTGCCCCGCGCCGGTGTGGACGACCGCGAGCACGTATTCCGAGCGTGCGAAATCGGCCGGCACCCGCACCACGGCGGGGGTGTCCTCCTCCTCGAAATCGAGGGCCAGCACCCCTCCCAGGGCGGCCGCGGCCTGGTCCATCAGCCCGCACGGTTTGCCGAAGTATTCGTTTTCCGCCCGGCGGGCGATAGTGGCGACGGCGAGCGGGTCGACCCGGCCGTCGTTGTAGAGCGCGCTCAGGATCCCGCCGAGGAGGACCTCGAAGCTCGCCGAGGAGGAGAGCCCCGAGCCGATCCCCACCTCGCTGTGGATGATGGCGCTGAAGCCCCCGATGGCGAACCCTTCCTCCCTGAACCCGGCCGCCACGCCGCGGATGAGGGCGTGGGACGTCTCCCTCTCCTCCGGGCGCGGCTGGAGGTCCCCGAGGTCCACGTCGAAGAGCCCCGGCAGGGCCGAAGTGCGGAGCTTGGCCCGGTTGTCGGAGCGCGGCCCGCAGAGCGCGACGGTGTCGCGGCTGACGGAGGCGCACAGCACCCGCCCGTTGTTGTGGTCCGTGTGGTTCCCCCCCAGTTCCGTCCGCCCGGGGGAGGAGACGTAAAGGGCGGGCTGCGGTTTCTCGAAGCTTCCGGCGTATTCGCGCAGCAGGTCGCGGTAGCGCCGCTTCTGGCGGCCGGAATCCTCCGCCCCGTAAAGCCGGGCCAGCATTTTCTCCGGGACTTTCATGCTCCGCCTCCTACCAGAAGATCCAGTAAAGCACGAGGGTGACGGCGATAACGGCCGCACCGATGTATTTGACCGACGGGGCCAGGGCGATATCCTCGAACCCCGCGCGCACCGGCATCGTCCGGGGCTGCCGGAGCGGGCGGAAGGCCGTGATGAGGGCCATGAGCGCGAGGATGACGGCGAAAGTCACGGCCATCCGGTTGAGAAACGCCATGTCGGCGGCGGCGAAGAAGAGGAAGCCGTAGATGAGGGGGCTCGAGACCAGGGCCGTAACCCCCGCGGCCGGCGGGCAGCGCCTGAAAATCATGCCGAAGACGAAGGCGGCGAGGATGCCGGGGGAGACGAAGCCCTGGAATTCCTGGATGTAGTTGAAGATCCCCTGGAAGCGCGGGTTTCCCAGCTGGGGAGCGATGAGGCACCCCAGAACGACCAGCGCGACCGTCACGGCGCGCCCCATCGACACGAGCGCCTTCGGCGGGGCGTCCTTTCTCAGGTGGCGCTTGTAGAGGTCCATCGTGAAGATGGTGGAGGCGGAGTTGAGCATTGAGGCGAGGGAACTGATGACGGCGCCGGCGATGGCGGCGAAGATGAGGCCGCGCACGCCGATGGGGATCAGGTTCCGGATCAGGAGCGGGTAGGCGGCGTCGGGCTGCGCGGCCAGCTCGCCGCCGTAGAGCTGGTAGGCCACGATGCCGGGGACGATGACGATGAAGGGGATCAGGAGCTTCAGGAAGGCCGCGAAGAGGATGCCCATCTGGCCCTGCCGGATCGAGCGGGCCGCCAGCGTGCGCTGGGTGATGTACTGGTTCAGCCCCCAGTAGTAGAAGTTGGGGATCCAGAGGCCGACGACCAGGGCGGTCCAGGGGAGCACCGGGTGGTCCGCGGGGAGGATCATGTGCATGCGGTCGGCGTTGACGGCCATGAACCGCTCCACCCCCCCGACGGCGTGGAGGCCGATCCCCACGACGACGAGGCCGCCGGCGAGCAGCGCCCCCCCCTGGAAGAGGTCGGCCCAGGCGACGGCCTTCAGGCCGCCCCAGGTCGCGTAGAGGGCCGCGATCCCGCCGATCAGCCACACGGCGGTCGTGAGCTTCATGTCGAAGATGGTATGGATCGTCAGCGCCCCGGAATAGATGACGGCCGAGATGGTCACGCCGACGTAGATGACCAGGGTGTAGAACGCCATCAGTCCCCGGGCGGCGGTCGAATAGCGGTACTCGAGGTACTCGGGCATGGTGAAGATGCCGCTCCGGAGAAAGCGCGGCAGGAAGAAGAAGGCGACGAAGACGAGGGTGATGGCCGCCATCCACTCGTAGCTGGCGACGGCGAAGCCGACATTTCCCGCCCCCTGGCCCGCCTGCCCCACGATCTGCTCGGTCGAGATGTTGGCCGCGATGAGCGAGAGCCCTATCATGGGCCAGAGGAGACCGCGCCCGGCCAGGAAGAAGTCTTCCCCCGATTCCTCCCGGCGGCTCTTGTACATGCTCACGCCGATGACTATCAGGAAGAAGAGGAGAAAGGAGGCGATATCGAAAAGGCTCAGTTCCATGCCCGGTCCTCCGCTGGTTTTGATTTTGCGCCCCACGATATCACAGCGGGGGACGTTTCGGGCGTTTCCGTGCACATTTTCCCCTCCGATGCTACTATGGATGCAGGAGCCGATCACCGAACGGAGGGAAACATGCACATCCTGGAGATCTTTCACGATTACGTTTGACCCTGGTGCTATTTCATTACCGGGGGTATTGAAAAACTGAAGCAGGAATACGACATCTCCCTTCTCTGGCGCGCCTACCCGCTCCACCCGGAAACGCCCGCGGAGGGGACGCCGATGGAAGAATTCATGGGCCCGGGCGCGGACCTGGAAAGAATGAGGAGGCGGCTGGCGCAGGCCGCGGAGAAGTACGGGGTCCCCTTCCAGGGGGCGGACCGGCTCTACAACACGCGCCTGGCGCAGGAACTGGCGCTCTGGGCCGCGGCCGAACGGCGGGGGGACGAGTTCCTCCAGGCCGTTTACCGCGCCTACTTCGTGGAGGGGAAAAACATCTCCTCCCCGGCGGTACTGGCCCGCACGGCCGGTTCGGTGGGGCTCCCGGAGGAGCGGGCGGCCGACATCCTCAGCCTGCGCACCTTCAGCCAGGCGGTGGACGCCGACTGGGCCCTTGCGGAGGGGGAAAGGGTGCGCGTCGTCCCCACCCTGATCCTCGGCGGCGAACGGCTCTCGGGGGCGCAGGGCTACTCCGCACTCGCGGAGTTCGTGGAAAAGCACGGGGTGGCGAAAAAGGCGGACGCGGGCGGCTGACCGGGCGTCAGTGGACCATGGTGCTTTTGGGCGTTTTCAGGTAGGACCGCCTGCGGCCGAATTCCTCGTTGAGCTGTTTGTGCACCCCGTCGACCACGCTGCAGAAATGGTTCATGGTCTGGGCCAGGACTTCGTACCGCAGCGGCGCGGCCGGGATTTCGGTCACGGCGCCGATGGTCCGGTTGAGAATGAAGAAGTGCATGGACCCGAAGCCCGAGTTCAGCTCGTTGAGCCGGGTGAGCAGGCCGCGGCTTTCGCGCGCGCCGTGCACCAGCGGGGCGTACAGGCGGACGGCGGGGGGGCTGCCCAGGATGCGGATGAACATGCTCACGTTGTCGAAAACGAGCCCGATGTCCCCGTCCTCGTCGTAGTCGAGGTCGGGGATCCCCGTGAATTTGCGGAGGCAGACGAGCAGACGCCTGGAGATTCTCCCGGGGTTGATCTGCTGCCGCTTCTCGATCCGCCGGATCCCCAGTCGAGAAAAGTCGAGCGCCCTCCCTTCGGCATCGAAGGCGGCGTATTCCAGCATTTCCGGGCGCGGGATCCGGAGCACCCCCGCCAGGGCCGCGATCGTCTGTTCCGAGACCCGCGTCACCTCCACGGGGGCGGGGAAGTCGATGAAGAAGTTGGGGGATCCGTCGGGGGCGGTTTCGGGCGCCGACGGTTTCGGGGTGTCGGCCGGTTTCTCCCAGCCCGCGCTGACCAGCTGGGCCGCCTGGGCCCGGCTCAGCCGATCCCCGGGGGAGAGGCTGGCGTTGCTCGAGATTTCCGCCCGTATCCCGTCCGTTCCCTGCGCCACGAACTGCACGAAACGGGTGGTGGCCGGGTCGGAAAGGACCAGCAACTGGTCGGGTCCCAGCTCGGCCAGCACCTCCGCCAGTTTCCGGGCGAACGACGGCCATTCCTGGGTCATGATTGCGGTTCCAGCTTCAAAATTCCTGTCTCTCACTCTACCTCTCCACCTCCCTTTCCCTTCCAGTGTATCGCATTCGGCCGCCGCTGGCACCACCTAGATGCCTTTCCGGCGTTCCCGCGCCTTTTTCCCCTTTTCTTTCTTCCCGTCCTTTTTTTTGCCCCCCGCCGGGCGCGGCGCGCCCCCGGGTTCCAGGCGCGTGATCCCGAGCTGCCGGTTGCAGACCCAGACCTTCTTCAGCAGCATGAAGATGTCCTTCGGCATCCCCTCCGGCAGGTCCACGGTACTGTAGTCCTCGTGGATCCGGATCCGGCCGATATGTTCGCCGTCGAGCCCCGATTCGTTGCTGATGGCGCCGACGATGTTGGCGGGCTGGACGCCGTGGGCCTCCCCCACCTCGAGGCGGAAGCGTTCCGTTCCGGCCTCGGGCGGCCCCAGCGGCCTTGAGCGCCCGGAGCCCGATTTTTCCCTCGGCCCCTTCGGCCCGACCGGACGCTTCGAGACCCTGGCTGGCTCGGGCGGGAGCTCCTCCGGCACCAGTTCCTTTTCCCCCTGGACCATGCGCGCGAGCGCCGCGGCGACCTCGAGCGGGGGGGTGTCGTGCTCGAGGCAGTACTGCTCGAGCAGGCGCGCGAAGAATTCCGTTTCCCCGGCGGCCAGGGTGTCGGTGATGCGCTGCTTGAAGCGGTCGATGCGCCGGTTGGAGATCGTCTCGGCCGACGGGAGCGTCATCCGGTCGATCTTCTGGCGCGTAGCCTTTTCGATGGCCCCGAGCATGCGCCGCTCGCGCGGGGAGACGAAGAGGATGGCGTCCCCGGCCCGGCCCGCCCGGCCCGTGCGCCCCACGCGGTGGACGTACGATTCGGGGTCGTGGGGGATGTCGTAGTTGACGACGTGACTGACGCGGTCCAGGTCGAGGCCGCGGGCGGCGACGTCGGTGGCCACCAGGATGTCGAGCTTCCCCTTTTTCAGCCTCTCCACCGTCTTCTCGCGCGTCTTCTGGGCGATGTCGCCGGAGAGGGGGGCGGCGGCGTACCCGCGCGCCTCCAGTTTCTCGGCCAGCTCCGCGGTGGCGGTTTTCGTCCGGACGAAGACCAGCATGCCATCGAACGGCTCCGATTCCAGGATCCGGGTCAGGGCCTCCAGCTTGTGCACCCCGTCGACGAGCCAGTAGCGGTGGCGGATGGTGTCGGCCGTGGTGGTGCGCACGGCGATCGTGACCTCGAGCGGATCGTGAAGGTACTTCCTGGCGATCCGGCGGATGGCCGCGGGGAGGGTGGCCGAAAAGAGGGCGATCTGCCGCCCGGCGGGGGTCTGCCCGAGGATCCACTCCACGTCGTCGATGAAGCCCATGCGCAGCATCTCGTCCGCCTCGTCGAGTACCAGGCACCGGATCGCGTCGAGCGCCAGGGTCTTGCGGCGGATGTGGTCCATGACGCGGCCGGGGGTCCCCACGACGACGTGGACCCCGCGCTTGAGCTGCCGGAGCTGCAGGTCGTACCCCTGCCCGCCGTAGACGGGGAGGACGCGGAACCCCTCGAGGTGGGAGGCGTAGCGCAAAAACGCCTCCGACACCTGGATCGCCAGCTCGCGCGTCGGCGCGAGCACCAGCGCCTGCGGCTCCGCCCGCCCGAGGTCGAGCCGGGCGAGCAGCGGCAGGGCGAAGGCCGCCGTCTTCCCGGTGCCCGTCTGGGCCTGCCCCAGCACGTCCCGCCCCTCGAGCAGGGGCGGGATGATGCCCGCCTGGATCGGCGTCGGGGTCTCGTACCCCACGTCGTCGAGCGCCTCGAGGAGGGGCCCGGCGAGGTTGAAGCTGCGGAAGCCGGTGACTTCCGGCGGCGTATCGGATGACATGTACACTCCTTGGCTGCGGGGAAACGGTTCGGCGCGCGTGATTAGGAACTGCGGTGCATCAGGCGGGGCAACGATTCGTTACGCAATGACCCTGGTCCTTCACTTCCCGAAATCCGGTCGGTCCCGGGACCCATGGAACCGCCGAAGAACTATGAGCCCCGGCGCGCCCGCATTCAAGGGTGAACTTCCGGAGGGCGGTGAGGATTTGTCTCAGCAGGCCAGGGCCCGGGTGGCCTCACCGACGCCGACGAAATGGGTCAGCAGCCGGTAGTTGCGCTTTTCGCGGCGCACGCGCCCGGCGACGATCGCCGGGTGTATTTCGAGGCGATGGGCCAGCCTGGTGACCGCGGCAATATCAGGACTGCGCAGGATCCCGCTCTCTTCCCACTCCTCGGGGGGGATCAGCGCATCCTGTGCCCACTCGTCTGCTTCCTTTTCCTGGCGGCTCAGCTTTCGCCCGAATCCTTCTATGCTCAAGTCATCCACGAACCCGGCGGCGTCGCTGCCCTGCAGGTGGAGGGCGATATGGGCGAGTTCATGGCAGAGACTGAACCAGAAATAATCCAGCCTGTCGTATCTCAAAGTCAGGCCGATCACGGGCGCGCTACCCGCGGGCTGGAGCACCGCGCCGTCGAGATAGGTGTGCGGCAAGTGAGGGAGGTGAATCAATTGGATTCCGTGATTTCTCAAAAACTCCCGAGCCAGCCTCGGCCCGTGCTCGGACCAACTCAGACGGGCCACCCTGCGGCAGAAATCAAGAGTCACCAAGCCCGCCTCATACTCAGCTTCGGGAGGGTTTCCCCGGGCAAGGGCGAGTAGACGCCAGCACCATGCTTTCAGCGCATAGGGGCACGATTTCGTATTCTGCCGGGCGTTCGCCGTTTTGCGAAAGAGCGGCTGTGGCAAGGCATCGAATCCTCCGGCCCGGTTGATAAAGTCGCGCATGATCTCTTCCGCATGCTCTTTGCTTTCCCGCTGGTCCGGGATCCATCCGAGACCTGCCATAGCCCGGATGGGGAAGCGGTTCCAGTCCAAACCTGCCGGAGATTCCGGAAGATCGGCTCCAGGTTTTTGCAGCAGGACTTCCGCGGGGATGCCCAGGTGGAAATGAAGCGATCGGATCATCTGGAGCGTCAGGGGACGCTTGCCGGAGAGGACTTCGGATACCTTGCTCCGGGAACCGATATGGGGTTCAAGGTCCCGTTTGGACAGTCCCTGTTGTTCCATCCGGAATCGGATAGCGTCCACGGCCGAGGGCATGTCTATCGGGAAGTGTTTGGTTTCGTAAACCTCGATCAAAGTCGAGAGCACCTCGAGTTCGTCTCCTTCCGGGGTGCCCGGCCGTGCATTCACAAGGACATCTACCCGCGCAAGTGCGTCCCGGTAGTCGGCGTCCGTTCTGATCGGTCGGATCTCAGAGTCCATTAGATGCTCTCCGGGTCGATTTGGTCGTATTGCCGATGGGTACCGACAAATCGGATGTACACCACTTCCCATTCAAAAACGATGCGAACTACGAGCCGGTATTTGTTTCCGGCGATGTTGAAGACGATGCGCCCATCTTTCAGTATGCTCGCACTGGGGTATCGCAGCTTTACTTCCGCCGGGCTCTTCCATTTAGCGTGGAAAGCTTCGTAATACCATGATTTTAGAGGGCGTTCGCTGTCTGCGTGCCCGGGCCGGGACCAGAAGTCTGTTAGAGCTGCCTTCGCAATCACCCGCATTCAGTCTACCTGGGTTCCCATAATGTGTCAATATATGTATGATCCCAAAATGGGAACATGCATCGCCCATGCCGCGTCCATCTATCATTAAGCGGAGGCGTCTGTTTTTATGTAAGTCACCTCAAACGCCTTGCATTGGCGGTATTGCTGCAGCCGGTTGGAATAACTGAAGGCTTCGTTCATCTCGTAGTGCTGGAAGATATCGAGCCCCCTGTCCAGGGAGATCTTCCAGCCGTGGTCGGTCAGGATATGCCGGGCATGGATGGCTCCCGTCCCGCTGAATTCCCAGGTGAAGTTCACGCCTGCCGTTTCGCTGGAATCCTTGATCTTCTGCAGGCTCTCCTTCTGGAGATCCCCCTTGAACTCGTCCTCGGTTGTCACCAGGTGGACGTCCACCTCGGCATCCGGTTCCTTGTGCCTGACGATCGTTTCCAACAGCTCCATGAAATTGCGAATCTGATAAAACAGGCGGATATAGGGGTCCGTCACCGTAATTCTTTTTGCGCCTTTTAGATAGGGACCCAGCAGGGTGTCAAAGGAGACCCCCTTCTGGTTTTCCTGGAAGGTGAGGTGCTTCTCCTCGAGAGGCTTCGCCGCTGCAGGCTGAGGGCGGGTGTCTGACTCGGTGCCCTGTTCGGAAGCTCCCGAATCCACGGTTCTGGCGTAATGGTGGGGATATTCCTCCTCCTCGAGCGTCGTAACCCGTTTCGATTTCTGATTGGCGTCCAGGTAGGAGAAAACCACCGGGACGTAGGTGGAATCCATCCGCATCAGCTGGTCCTTGACGCGCTTTCGTCCCTCGATGGCCAGGCGCAGCAGCTCCTCGACCTCCTCGCGGGTGGCGCCATCGTGGGGAAAGAGGATCTTCATCAGGCCCGAGAAGGTCTTGTGGATGCCGTCCCGGTCCCTGGTGGAAATATCGGGTGAAAGCGAGAAGAAGTCCCCGTAGCGGTCCGAATAATCATGGTCCCGCAGCGAACGAAGAATCTCCGCGAGATAATCCACCACAAAGCCGTAGCCGTCGGAGAACATCTCGCCGCGGATGATATCCACCTCCCACCCCGGAATGTAACAATGGATGCGGTCGAGGAAGGCGGAATCGTGGAACTTGTCGGGCAGTTCGCAGAAGAGGTCGGAGTGCTTGAGCATGTAGGGCACGGCATGCTGGGTGTTGCCCACAAATACCATTGAGGCTTCAGCGCCCAGCGTTTCCACCCCCCGGGAGAAGGACTTGTTGGCCATATAGTTTTTCATGATATCGACGAGCGCTTTATCGACCCGCTTCTGCCTTCCGGCAAACTCGTCGAAGGCCACGCAATCCCAGTACCCCACCAGGCCGATCTTGCCCGAGGCATTATTCACGAACAGCTTGGGAACGGTCACCTCCCCTCCGGAGATGAGAATCCCGTGAGGAGAAAATTCCGAATATATGTGGGACTTTCCGGTGCCCTTGGGGCCGAGTTCGATCAGGTTGTAATTGCGCTCGCAATAGGGAATCAGCCTGATCAACTGCGTGAGCTTGCTGCGTCTTCCGAACATTTCAGGATTGAACCCGATGCTCTGGATCAGGAGGTCAATCCACTCCTCGGTCGTGAACTGCCTGCGGGCGGCAAGATAGCCCTCAAAATCGAAGTGTGAGAGCTGAATCGGCTTGAGTGAGGACAGAATCCAGGGACTGGCGTTTTTTTCTTCGGTGAACTCGTACTCGATGTCGGCGATGCACCAGACGCCGCTGACCAGCAGCTTGGGATGGGCCTTTACGGTCCCGGAATCGACCAGCACCTTCTTGACGCCAAGATTCGCGAATTCGGCCTCGTAGACGTCGGCCTTGTCGTTGAGCGCCACGCTGATCTTGTCGATGATCTTGTAGCGCCCCTTCTCCTTGATATTGGACCGGACCAGACCCGCCTCGTTGCGATGGACGTAATGCTTTCGCAGGATTTCCTTTACGGTTTCGATGCCGGACTGGATGGTGGCCTCGTCGCTGGTGGCGCAATACTGTCCCAGCAGGTATTCCAGCACGTAGGAGGGAACAATGGCGTTGCCTTTGACCGTCTTGACGAGGTCCTTGCGGACAACGAGTCCCGGGAAATGGGTGTTTATCTTCTGGTCAAGTTCGTTCATGGTCACCTGTTCCTTAAAAATCGAAATCGCTGGTAAAAGAGCGGCGGATCAAATACCGGAGCGACTTGTATTCCCTGTAATGTGAAGTTCCGGCGAGCTTTTCGTCCAGGCGGAGCAGGACCTCACGACCGTTGGCCTCGTCGGCCTTGCGGGTGAGCAGGAAACGCACCTGCAGTTCGCGCTCCCGGGGATTGTCCGACCTCAGGTCAAAAGTCAAATCGTGCTGTTCGGAAATCAGGTCTCCGGTCTCGGTGTAGATGCCCGCCCGGAGAACACGCGGCTGGATCTTGTCCGTCACCGGCTCACTCTGGTACATCGTTACCCCCAGCTGACCGGAGGTGATCACCGAGCTGGCTCCACGAAGGATGTCCACCTCTACGGCGGACACATCGCTCTGGCGCTTCTTGTTGATCCTCAGTACGGGGACCACCACCTCCTGCAACGACGCTCCGCCATGCACATAGCGGCTGCCGGAACCTTTCAGGCGCAGCCGGTTGATCGACTTGGGGATCTGGATCTCCATCTTTCCCGCAAGGCCGAGCTGCGTCGAGGAGAACGTGTGCAGGCTGGGAGACTCAGCCAGACCCTGGCCGAGCACGAAGCGCCGGTCCCGCACCAGGATCCGATCCCCGGCGGCATCCGCTCCGGCGAAATCGCTCTCATCGATGGTACGATTCTGGTAAATGAAGCCATGGTCGGAGGTTACCAGCAAATTGTTGGCATTGGCCCCGGTCAACTTCTTGAACAACCGGATCAGTTCCTCCAGAGTATCCTCCACCGCCTCGAAAATCCGCTCCTCGGACTCCCGTTTGTCGCCGGTGGCGTCGATCCGGTTGTGATAGACATAGATCACATCGTGGTCGCGCACCAGCGCCCGGCAGTCCTCCCCCTTCATCGCCATCAGTTCCTCGGCCTTGCAGACCACGGCTCTTTCTACGGCCGCAATGAGGATCTTGCCGCGGTTGGCCGTTCCCTGGGAAGATTGACCATCCACCAGAACCGCGCCCGTATCGTTATCCGCGAGCGCGAGCTCCTTGTGGGGCAGAAGTGCCGCCATGCCGAGCTGGGTGTAGCTGGGCAGCATGGAGATCATTGGCTCCAGTTCCGCTCCATACCGGTCTTCCTGACGGATCAGGCTCAGCAATTCGTCACCGATCTCGTAGCGCAGGGCGTCGGAAATGACGACGCAGACCTTGTTGTCCCTGCCTAGGAACGGCTGCACCCAATGGGTGAAGAATTCGTCCTGCCTGGGGAAGGGGAGGGCCTCCCAGCGCGGTGTTTCCTCCACGCGTGCCTGAAAGGAGTCGCCCAGTTTCAGCAGGTAATTGTTTGAGTAAAGATTTTCGACCTGTTCGCTCAACGAGGCGGTCAGGGACGCCTGCCCCGACATGCGCACATGGTAGGTGAACTTGCGGTAGAGCTGATCCAGCTGATACCAGAAACGGCTGTAGCGCTGCACGCCATCGGCCAGGCTGTCCATGTCGATCCGGGTCTCGTCCATGGCATGAATCAACCGGGAGCCGTAATCCACCGCCTCATAATGATGACGGTACTGGTGATACCAGTGACCCGTCCGCCGCTGCCGGACCCAGAGGGACACGTCGCCGCTCGAAACCGTGCGGGAGGCGACGGCCCGCACCAGGTCACTGATGATCTTCTGGTCGATCAGGCGAAAGTAATCCAGTTCGATCAATTCCCGGAAATCCCGTCTGGCCAGGTCCTGCTCGATCGAGAGAACTTCGGCGCATTCTTCCGACAGGGTTTCGAACCCCTTTTCAAACTGGCGGCTGTCCTTCCAGCGCTTGAGCAGCACCAGGGCGTCGCCGGTCAGTTTCACCTGGCCATCGGTGCCCATCGCGTAACATGACTTGAACAGCTCGATGACAAAATCCCGGATTCCCGGCTCCTCCGACCTATACCCGTAGCAGCGCGTCATCTGCTCCCAGAGAAAGCCATCGAGGCGGCACCGTCCGATCAGCTTAACCTTTTCGTCCCGTCCCTCGGCGAGTTCCTGCAGGAGATTCTCCACCACCGCATCCATGCGCGGCTCGCTGCCGGCACAGACCGCAAGCATCTTCATCCGAATCTTGCCGGCGGTATCGTCGGATTTCAGCAGCTTCCTGAGGGCCTCCCTTCTTTTAACCGCCTGGAAAAACTCGGCATGTCCCTCGACCACATCCGCAAATTCCAGGCCGAGCTCCAGTTCCGACAGCCAAATCCCCGCCTGATCGGTTCGGAACTCGCCATGAGCCAGCCGAACGTCCAGCAGCCAGTTCTCCAGGTGCGGCGGCTCGGGCCCTTCACGATAGAGCAAAAATTTCCGGTCCGGCTCCTCGCGCAGCACCCTGTACTTGATCCCATACTCGTTGTTGGTCAGCTCCAGCTTCTCGACGCCGGGCAGCTCGAGCGCCTCGAAGTTGCCGCGCAACTCCCGCTTGGCGTCATACCAGAAGACGATCCGGTGCCGGTCAAAGAGTTTGGTCAGGGCTTGGGCAATACGGTTTTCCATCAATGGCGCTCCTTAATCCTCTTTCGCATCCAGCCCCGGGATCTTCTTCAAGGCCGCGCCGAGTTTGGGGTAGTTGACTTTCACGCCGTCGTCGAGGTCGATCTCCACCTGCTGGGTGGCCAGCGGGTAAAGCACCTCGCGCTCGTACTCCTCCATCTCGGCGATCATCTTGGTGATCTTCTCGATCTCCTTCAGGGCTTTAGTCTTCTCGCCCTGGCTGCTGCTGGCGCTGATGCTGAAAGCTTCCAGAAAATTTCTTCGAGAAGTGAGTTTGGTTCGAAACTCGCGCAGGTATTTATTGAGTAACACGCTGACAGTATCGGAGCGGTAGCGGTGCATGTAGATCAGCGCGTTGAAGCTGCCTTTGGGGCTGCTGAAAAGCCAGTAGATGGGGCGCTTCTTGTAGCGTTTCACATGATCGGGGTAGAACTCGCCGAGGAAGTAATCTCGGATGCTGTAGCTGCGCTTGCCCTTGATGTTCAGCGCCTGCTCGACGAACCTGAGGTTATCCTCGTAGTGTTCCTCGCCGAAAGTCACGCGCAGGAACTTGCGGAAGCGCTCGGCGATATCGTCAGTGAACCAGTCGCCGTCGAGCATGGGGATGACGTTGTCGTCATCGGCCGGGAAGCTGGGCTCCGGAACCCGCTTCAGGTAGTCCTCGATGGTCTCGCCCTGGTTTGCCAGGATCAACCCCGGCTTGTCCAGCGCGTAACGGCCGAACATGCAGCCCACGGCATAAGAGGCCAGCTCGCGCATGGTATCGGCCAGCAGCAGCGCCTCCAGTTCATCCTCGCTCTTGTCGTTGCCGTAGCGGTAGTGCGGGTTGCAGGTCAGGGTGATCTCGCCCAGCGGCACCTCGGGCGTCAACTCATCCTGCAGGCCGTAGGCGTCGATGAAGATGCGGTTGTTCTCTTCCTCGAGCCGCTGCATCTCCAGTGTCGTTTCCTGCCAGTGGGCGTGTAGTTTCTGGTAGGTGGCCTTTAGAGTCGGCTGAAGGTAGTCAGGATTCAGAAGTGGCAGGCTGGTGAAATCCCAGGAGGTTTCATAGGAATCCCAGTCAGACAAAAATCCACTATTGAGACGTGAAACGCCGGGAGATTGCTTTATGTGGCATGGAACTTTTGCAATGTACCCCGCATTAAAATCAAGCGTTGGCGAGATGGCCTTAAGAAACTCCACAACAACTTTGGAGTTTAACAACCCCTCAAGGTTCAGAATGCCATCTCGCTTAAATGGAAACATTGCCTGACCTTTGTCGGCAAAAATGAATCCCTTCGGTTGAAACCTAATTGAAAATAGACCTGAGCTGAGAGCCGACCATGTCAATCCTGGCTTAAAGTAATAATTCGGATTCTTGGCCACAAAGTCAGGGTTTCCATTTAAATAGGGATATTTTGTAAGAATGCTATCCTTAATGTCTGCACCGTCGTTCTCCCAATTAACAACTAGTTCAGCGTTTCCGCCCCAGCGCCTAAAAGAGCCACCTTTATTGAATGGAAACCACCGCTTTCGAGACTCCATGGCTTCTTCGCGATCAGCACAGCAAAATCCGATTCGATTGAATGGAACTTCGCTCCAGGTTCGAACAAATCTATTATTATCACTGGTTGCTAAGCCTTGGCGTGGAGTGGCGAACTCACTCAAAGGACTCTCGTTCTCGAAAATGTTTAGGAGCGTGTCACTAAGCCAATATGCAATTGGCGCTCCTGGTATTTTACGAAAATCAGCAGAGGAGGCTCTACACAAGGCAACATCATTGCTCTTGACTGCTCTTAATAGGGTGGCGTTTTTTTCACTTTCCGAACCACCGTCGACTAGTCTTATGTAGCTTCCCTCATATTCCAGTTGACGTACATTGCTAATGACAAAGGCTGTTGTTGATACGACTTCTCCCCCAATACTATCGAAAGCCCTAGCGCCCAAATGAGCCATAGATAGAATTGTATTGTCATCCACGATGTTTAGGCGCAGTTTCTCAAATGATGAAAGGAACATCCATGTCTGCATTGTTATCATAGAGACTAAGCCACGCGACTTCGCCAGCCCCAAATTACGTTCAATAAACAATGCAAATAGATCAGAATTCCCTCTATCCCAGCAGCTTGGATACTTGGCCTTGGCCAAACTTGTCAGTTGGGGGTTCATACCTTTTGCCCCCATATACGGCGGATTGGCAATCACCACATGGTATTTCGGGCTCAGGTAATCAGCCTGCCGCAGGGCCTGCAGGACCTTCTGGTGGGTCATTCCGATAAACAGCTGCCCAGAGACGTTTTTTGACTCCAGAATACTGAGCATACCGTCCACATCGGTGACGTCGGGGCGAATCAGAGAACCGAAATTGTCTGCCTCTTCGAACTGGCGCAGGGTGGTTTGCAGCGGCGCGGTGAACAGGTCGCGTCCGACGAAGTCCATGTAGTTTTTGAGCTCGTCGTCATCGAAGTGGACGTTCTCCAGTACGCAGATGTTCGGTTTGACTCCCTTGTTGAAGAAGCGGCGCTGTTTGGCGCGGGCCTTCATGGTCAGTGCAAAGGCGGCCAGCTCCCCGGCGCGTTCGTCGATCTCGATGCCGTAGAGGTTATTCGTGAGGATCTTCTCCGGGATTTCGGCGGGTTCGTAGCCTTGCTCTTCGTAGATTGCGTAGAGCAGGTCGAAGGCGTAGGTGAGCATGTGGCCGGAGCCGCAGGCGGGATCGCAGATCTTGATCTCTTCCGGTTTGCTGATGCGCAGGAAGTCGGTCTCGGCCTGTTCGGGCTTGATGTAGTAGTCCATCTGCTCAATCAGCTTCGAGGCGGGACGATTGAGCAGCCACAGGCGGCCGAGGGAGTTTTCCACCAGGTAGCGGACGATCCAGTGCGGGGTAAAAAGCTGGGTGGCGGCGGGGATATTCTCGGGCGTGATTTTCTTGTTCTTCTTCAGGCCGTCGAACACCTCGTCTTTCTTTTCGGAGATGTAGAACTGGTAGAGCCAGCCGATCACCTCGACATCCTCGCACGCATCGGGCGTCATCGCCTCGCGGGTATAGGTGAGGATGGAGTTGCCCGAGAGGAGGTCGTCGGGCATCAGCAGTTCGGTGTAATCATCGATATGCTGGAACAGGAACGGCATTGCCTTGTTCCAGAAGTTGCAGGCGGCCACCAGCAGCAGGCGGTAGACCTCGCCCTGCGGGTCGGGGCTGGGCGATTTGCCGTTTAGCAAGGAGAAGATCTCCTGCCTTGTATTTGCGGGCACCATTTCTTCATCGATATGGCCCATCTTGGCTTCGGCAAGGATTTCGGGCTGGAACTGTCCCTCGGCGGGGGACACCACCCCGATGCGGGTGTAGCGGTTGACGTCCATGAAGCGCAGGGCGCAGAAGCGGTTGAACCAGATGTAGGCCACCCGCTCGATGACCTGTTCCTTGCCGTGGATGGCGATGGTCTCGGAAAGCTTCTTGACCGCCTTCGGATGTTCACGTCTTGGGGAACTTTCGTCCGCAAGCGCCATTTTCAGCTTGGTGGAGACCTGATCCATCAGGCTGCGTCGGGCGAACTGGGCGAATTTTTTCAGTTTGGCTGTTTCCATACACTCAAATCCTGTAAAGTTTGAAGCTAAGTACAATAAACATAATATTTATATGGAACGCTATACACGAGTAATGCACGCGTGTATAGGCGCTATGCACGCGTGCATAGAATAGCCTTATCGTGTATAGAAAGCATGTCTCTTTTCGCCCTTTTTCTTTAGTAAACCTTTAGAGGTCAATGACTTGAGTATGCGGTAGGCCTGAGGGCCGTTCAAGCGGCACAGGCTCATGACCCCCGCTCGTTTAATGCTCCCGTGCTTGTCCACATAGTTGAGTATCATCTGTTCCTGCTGGATGGGCGCAAACCCGGCCTGGCGGATATATTCGTCCTGCAGTCCGGCTTTCTGGTATAGGCGCGCACTCAACGTGTAGGTACGACCCCTTCCGGTTCCGTAGGGTTCGAGAAAGCTGGCTTCCACCAGCCTTTCGAGCGTCGCCCGGACATTGGTTTCTGACTTCTGCACCGAGGGGGCGAGTTCGGCCGTCGTCAAGCGTCGTTCTTCTCGCAGGCGGGAAAGGATGATCAGGGAATCGATCGGCATCCTTCCGAGGCTTTCCTCCTGTTCCAGCACTATTTTCAGAAAATCGAGATCGGCAGAAGCATTGGATAAAAAGACGCGTACCGTGGACGCGTTTGTCATGGAGTAGTCCGGCGCCGGCCGCCCGTAGCGCAGCATGCCTTCATAGATCCGGTCGATTCCGCGCCCGGTTCGTTCGGCAAGCCCAATGCGCTTGATGATATCGGCCAGCAGGGGATTTCGCGACCGGGGATCGGCCACCAGCAGGTTTTCGAGCGTGACCCCTTCCACAAAGCCCCCGGGGTTGCTGATGGAAAGACCGTCGCTGGAGATTCTGACGTGGACCGCTCCGAGACGGCTGTAATCCCTGTGAACCAAAGCATTTACGAAGGCTTCACGAAAGGCGCGACGGTCGAAGTTGGGGACCGGTACGCGGAAGAGCCCGACCTGGATTTCCTCTTCCTCGACCCGTGCCTTGAAGAGCAGTTCGACATCTTCAAAGGTGTCCAGAAGGGGTTTGTGGAAGAACTCGTTGACCTTGACATCCGTTCCCTGGAGCACCTGAAAGGCGACTTCATGGGCCGGCAGATGCAGTCGCAGCAGGTCAGGGGTTCCCATCAGGAGCAATCCGGCCACCGTGGGGCGCCGGATGCCATGAGATTCGCGGCAGAGTCCAAGGGCCCCATCGAGTTCATCGTCCGCCAGCGACAGCAGGGTCTGCTCGCCCCCGAACTTCTTGATGGCATTGCGGATGCGCAGCCGCTGCAGGGGATCCAGCTGGTCGACGGTCAGTTCCTCCATCGTCATGGCGGAGGGGTCCACAAGCCCGAGGGAAGACTGGCGTTGAATGAATTCATGCGGATAAAAGGGCACCGCTTCGGGGGTTCCATCCAATTTGAGGCGCCGCCGCAACAACTGCCCCTCGGAGGTCGACACCAACTGGCGGCATTTGGGAACGGCGATGCGGGCGATGGGTCCTTGTTGGAGCAGGTGCCTTTCCAGTCTGATGGAAATGGAGGGATTGGTCCTGCCGGCGATGAGCGAGGGAAGGGTGGAGATGTTTTGATGCTTTGCGTGCAGACCCGTGACCGTGCCGTCGTCTTCCACGCCCAGCAGCAGGTCTCCTCCTTCGGTGTTCGCCAGGGACACCACGGCAGCCACTAGGTCGCGATCGGGTAAACACCTCAGGTCGCTCTTAAATTCCACCGTCAGGCTTTCGCCCCGACGGATCAGGTCTTCGATATCGGTATCCATTCCCGTCCCTAGATCTGGATTCTCTTTCCTTTGCGGATTTCCTCCAGGAGCATTTTGCGCATCGATTCGAGGTAGCGCTCCACGGCGGTTTCATCGGCCAGCCATGCTCCGTCGAAAGGGACTTTGAGTGAGGCTATGGGAACCAGGCTGTACAGGGCCTTTTTGTCGGAGACCCCCCTCGAATCCGGTCCCTTCCGGGCGTCGGCGGATGAAGGCGGCTCGCTGAGGAGGGCCAGCAGCCGGGGATATTCGGTTTCAACGAAGCGATGACGCATATCCCGGATAACGGCGATCAATTTCTGGCGCTCGATGGCGGAAATGCAGTCGCCGAATGTCCGGGCGATCTCTTCCTTCTGCTTTTCGCCAATAAAGCCGAATTCGGCCATGCCGCACAGTCGATTCTGGAGGGCGGTTACAGCCTCCTGCGCCTTGGCAATTTCGCTTTTCACCTGGGCGGCAATGAGCTCCTGCAGGGCGTCCACCTGGGTCTTGAGCTGCTGAATGCGGTTTCCTCTGAAGCACTCCGGATCGGACAGCGTGCTAACGATCTGGGCGGCTTCATCGCCGCCGATGCAGGAAAAGTTGGGCTCCTCGGCCGAGACAAATCTCCGGGCGTGATCGAAAATGGCTTTTTGAGGGCCGCTCATGAATCTGGTGACCGGGTCGAGGACGCTTTCTTTCAAGGCGAAAAGAGTTTCTTCCCGGCGATATACCTCGGTCAGGTACCAGGTATAGGGCTTGCCGGTGATCTCTTCGAGTGCGCGGATGACAGGAGTAAGCGCGGCCAGGAAGGGGTACTGATCCACTTGAGATCCCAGCGATTCCAGGCGGCGCACCAGATCCTGCAGGGCCGCACCCGTTTCCTTCCCCAGGGCTCTGGCCTCGCTCGATTGGGGAGGGGCGTCGAAGAACTCTTCGTAGAACTGTTTAAGCGTACGCACCTGCGAGGCCGTAAACTCCACCTGCGGTTCCAGAATGGCGTTGCCGTGGGCATGGGTATTGCGCAGCACCCGCTCCAGGTCTTCTTCTTCGACCAGGTTGCCGTCGGTGCGCACCTCGACCTTGCCCCGTGCGCATAGACTCGCCAGGGTGCAGAGGATGGCCGCGTAATACCAGCCATACGGTTTGCGTTCGAACTTCTCCACCAGGCTTTTCAAGGTTGTGCGTACGCCGCCGCGGCCGTTGGTCTGAATCAAGGCCAGCATTTCCTGTTCGGATTCGGCCAGCGAGGTCGCATCGTTGCCGAACAGCCCCTGATGCGAATGTTTCAGGTAATTGGCGATATCATTTTCCGTGAATTGGATACCGCGCAGCATGCGCAAATTCGGATAGGCGCGCGCAATCAGGTCATGGAAACCCAGGACCACGCGCGTCTGTGCATCTTCAGAGCCGATTTCAACAGGGTTGCCGGCGACCAGCAGTCTGGATCTGCCCAGGAGGTTCTTCACCCGTTGCTGCAGGTCCGCAAAGCGTTCGCGATTCTGGAACCCTTTGTCGGTCAGGATGCGTTTCACCGCTTCCTGCTGGGTGATGGATATGTTCTGACGGATGTATTTTTCCGTCCGCTTGTACATGAGGAGGTCGCGAACCATCAGATCGTCTGGTGGCATGATGACCAGCAGCTCGTCCCGGCCCATACTCTGCATCACCAGAATCGATTCGTTGTCCGCGTTTTCATGGAAGGGGCTGATGACATGAATGGCCAGTTCCTGCTCCCGCCCATGCAAATGGTCGTCGAGTTTTCTCGTGAAAGCGTAGTCCTGTCCGTTTTCCTGGTAGCGGATTTTTCGATGCTTGATCACATGATCGAAGATTATTTGTTCGAGTTCGGCGGCAACTTCTCTGGATTCGACCTCGGTGTTCTTGATCTCCTGTTCGACGTCTTTTTCTTCATCCGTCAGGAATTCGTAGAGCTCGCCGCTGCGCTGGATATAGGTCTGCTGTTCGAGAAGATTCAACGCCTCCTCGACCTTTTTGCGCAAGGCGGGCAGATCCTGGTCGAAATTGTCGAGCATGAGAACGCAAAGGTTGCGCACCGTCGGCTTGAATTCCTTCACATATTTGACGAGGAACAGAGACTTGAGCACCTTGATGGCGAAGGGGTTGCCCAGCTGATGTTCGGCGGCCAGAATGGACCTTTGCATCTGGGCCTTCAGAGCGGTCTGAATGCCTTCGAACATCAGGTCGAAGGTGGCCAATTGTCCGATTTCATAATCGGCTATCTGAATGGCCACCTGCTGAAAGACTCCCAGCATCGATCGTTCGCCGACCGAACTATGCTTCCCCTCGAAGGCGTTATGGCGCGAGAGGTTCTCTATGCATGACTGGAAGAGATCGAACTGGTAGGGAACAAAGGGGTATCCGCGGATGAACTCGTCGCGGTCGCGATAGGGTTTGTACTCTCGGGAGCCGTCGACAAAACTGAACAGGGTGCCGAAGTTGTTGCAGTGCCGGTGGTAGAGGTCCGAAATGAGCTCGGCGCCTTCATCGGTTTTCGCCAGCAGCCTCTTCTGAATGACTTCCGCGACGTTGGTGCTCGTCAGCAGCATCTTGGTTTCGAAACGGGCCATGATCTTCGAAAAATCGTTGCTCTGCTGCTTGTTCATTTCGCCCAGAACGGTGCTCATGTCGTTCTGGGAGGTGACGACAACCCACGCCCGGCCGCGGCACTTGGTGGCGAGGCTTTCGGCGATGGTTTGCAAGTTGGTCATGAGCTTCACGTTTTCGGCGATATACTGCCCGACTTCGTCAACAAAGAAGTTCAGACGGAAATCAGGGGACTGACGCTGAATATAGGCGTTGATCTTGTCCGCAAAATCCTCGATGGAGACCCGGTATTCGCTCCGGTATTTGTCCAGAATCCCCAGTGTCGAATCATCGTTGGTGCCGGTTACCTGGGCATATGCCTTGGCGATGTTCGTCGCTTCCAGCAGAGCCTGTTCCCGCCCCGTCTGCCAGCTTCTTCCCGAAGCCGACGCATACTCCGCCTTGAACGCTTCGTAGAGGCCGCGGCTGTCGAGGTCGCGCTCAAACTGGGCGATATGCCCCTGCTTGCCGTAATAGCCGCACATTTCGTCGAAAACCTTGACGAAAACGGCGAGCAGAGCGTCGATCTGCGTCTTGCTGATGACGTCGGCCTTCTGGTCAATATTGAAAAGGATGCTTTTCGAGGGGATGGCCACCGCCCGCTTGAGGTCGCCGCGCAGGATTTCGTTGTCTCCGCATTTGGGCAGAAACAGGTCGAGCGTCGATGCGCCGTCGATGGGCCTGTTTTCGAGCAGCAGCGCCAGGATTTTCAACAGGTGGGATTTCCCGGATCCGAAAAAGCCGGATATCCAGACGCCATTGGCGCCCTCGTAATTGATGTAAGCGTCGAGAAAGGCCTCGAGCCGCTTTTCGACCTCGTTGGTCAGGACATATTCTTCGATTTCAAGGCGAAGGCTGGCTTCATCATCGGCCTTGATGACCCCCTCGATGGGACGGTCAACAGGTTTATTGAAAATGCTTTTCAGCGGCATCGCGCATTCCTTTGGTTAAGCTTCGCAATGAAAGATGTTGAAGGCCCGGTAGTACTTATCGTCATGAAGCATTCCGAACAGATCCAGGGAGGCCCCTGATTCCAGGGAATGAGTGTAGGCGCCGGGAAAAAACATCACCGTCGGCCGGTCCTTGGCCGTGCTCTGCAGATTGTTCAAGACATTGTGGGAGCGGATATAGGGGAAGACCTCGCCCACTCCGGAAATGAAGAGCACATCAAAAGCCGCTTTCCCCAGGCTGGCCGCGATGGCCGGAACCAGGTGGGTCTCCGGATCCAGGACACCCTGGAGCAGTTCCTTGAGCTGTTCTTTTGAGATCGAATCTTCCATTTCCAGGATCCGGTCCCAGACTCCACGTTCCTTGAGTAGTTCTATGGAAAGGTCGTAAAGGTTGATTTCCAGGATGCGAACCCCGGCCTGCTCCAGCCGATGGACCAACTGGTGCCGGAGCCGGTCCATTCCCACCGCATCTTCGGGGCTGTAGGGACAGATGAAGAAGGGGACCTCATTGCCCAGGCCCTGCTTTTTGAGAAAGCGCTCGCCGGAGATCACCGAAAAAAGACACTGGAACCTTTCCTGCATGGACATTCGGGCAATTTCGGCTTTCACTGGAGCATCCTTTTCACATCCGCCTCAAATATTGGAAAATAAGAGAGTTCCATTCCATTATCCCGGGAAATCAGTTCTATCAGCCTTCGGCTGAGGGGGGCGGCATTGATTGAATGATTCACCGTCAGGAGGTCCGCCTCGCGAAGCATTTTAAAGAGCACACGGCGCCATTTGTTACGGGTATCGGGACGGAGGGCGTCAAGTTCCGGGTGCCATTCCGATTTCCGGTTGAAGAAGGCGTCAAAATCCTCGTAGTTCAAATCCCTTTTCAGGGCAGTGAATCGTTCATGCAGGACATCCACGGCGAAATCCGAGACGAATCTATACCGCCGGCAAGCGGCAAGCCAGAGCATATAGCCTTGTTCCTGATGATGGGTTTCAACAAGCAGGTGCAGCATCGGATCATTGAGGGTCTTCAGGCGTGCGACGATTTCCCGACAGATGCGGGCGGAACTGCTCTGTGTCCTGGCTTGAAGCAGGTTCTGAGCCGCAACTTGATCGCGAACTGCCTGCCAGTCCTTTAGTTCGAGGTACAGTGCAGTCACCAGCACCGATTCGGGATGAAACAAGCCTCCGGTTGCCAAAGACAGGCTGTATTTGTCGTGCATCAGATAGTACCCCTGCCCCCAGGGCCTTCCTTTTATATTTCTTAGCAATCATTCATCTTAAATGCATTGTGGCCGGGATGGAAAGCCCCATTTCGGCCAGGTAGGGGCTCGGGCTGCATTTCTCCCCGATAATGCTGTCATTGACAATGAAGTAGAGATACCGGCGCGCCCGGGTCATGGCGACATAGAAAAGCCGCCGCTCCTGTTCCAGGTCATTCTCACTCGTGGCGAGTTTGCTGGGCCAGATCCCATTATTGGCATCAAGCACGATGACCGCGTCAAATTCCTTTCCTTTTGCTGTTCATGTTCATTGTGCTCCTGCACATTGTGGGCAAGGCATTGACGAATGATGAGTTTCCAACATGGTTGTGACATCCCGGGTCACTCCGCCCCGGCGATTCTGCGCGCGGTTTCCCGGACCCGGTCGCGGAGGCGGTCGGGGCGGGCCACCCGGACTCCGGGGCCGAGGCTCAGGATCCAGCTGACCAGTTCGGGGGTGTCGGCGACCTGGAGCCGGAGGGTGAGGCGGCCGTCCCTGGACAGGGCGGCGGTCTGGCTGGGGTGCCAGATGCGGTCGCGGGCCCAGGCGGAGGTGCGGCGGTCGAAACGGAGTTCCACGTCGAGGGTCTCGGCGCCGCGCATGGCGGTCAGGGCGCCGGCGAGGTACTCCTCCACGTCGAAGGCGAGGGGCATCTGGCAGGGGAGGTTGGTCACCGTGAGGGAGCGGATGCGGTCGACGGCGAAAATCAGGACCTCCCTGCGGGTGTGGCAGCGGCCGATCAGGTAGAGAGCGCCGCCGGCGAAGCGGAGGTGGTAGGGGTCGACCTTGCGGCGCGAGGTGGTGTCGCGGGCGGCGGTGAAGTAGCGCATCTCCACCGTCCGCTTCCTCTCGATCGCGCGCCCCAGCTGTTCGATCTTGTCGCGGTGCTCGCGGTAGCTCTTGTGCGCCCCGAGCCCGGCGGAGAACCACCCCGCGAGCGACGGGAAGTACCCGTCGGCCGAGGCCGGGAGGGCGCCCCGCATCTTCAGCAGCGCCGAATCGAGCGACTCCTTGATCGGCGTCCCCGCCAGCGGCCGGGCCAGGTCGCTCGTGAACACCATCGCCATCAGCTCGGTGGCCGAAAACTGCAGGGCGGGGGCGTGGCCGAAGCCGTCCATCAGTTTCCAGCGCGCGCGCCCTTCGGCGTGTTCGGTGTAGAGCGGGAAGCAGATCGAAAGCGCCTCCAGGTCGCGGCGGACGGTACGCGGGTGACAGGCGTAATCGCCCGGGAGGGAGGCGGCGAGCTCGTCGATGGTCGCGCCCCCGGGCCGCTCCAGCATCTTGAGCAGGAACCACTGGCGCATCACTTGGTCGTTTCGGGGCATCGGCATTCTCCACGGAATCGCGTGATCAAAAGTCCAATCCGGCGCATGCCTCCCGGTCGCGCGGAGCGGGAGGGCGGTCTCGTTACCCTAAATCAACTAAGGGCTTCCGTGCAATACAATATCTTATCGACTGCCTTGGGACGGACTACGCTATTTTATCGATATAGAGCGTCTTTTCGCCCGTGGAAAGGACCGCCGATTTTTTTGGCGCAAGTGACCTGCGTTGTCACTCCGGTTCCCTATCATCGCCCCGTTTCGTCCTTTTCGGGCGAATTCTGGAACCGGTCATCTATGGGAGGAACCATGTATCGCCATTTCATCGTTTTGATCTTCAGCCTGGTTTTTGCGGGAACGGCCCTCTGTCAGGACGAGGGCCGCATCGAGTGCGGGCCCGGTACATCCTCGGTCCCGGCCTGGACAGCGCCCGGGGGGGCCCATGTCGTGGAACAACTCGTATGCGGACAGATGGTCAGCGTCACCGGTCTCGAGCGGGGATACGTGCGGATTCAAATCGGGGATCGGATCGGCTACGTGGACGCAAAATATGTTCGAATGCCCGGGTCCGCTGACCGGCGAACCGGCGATCCTGGGGATCGGGCGGCGACTCTCGATCGGATCCCCGTGGCCGGTGAAAAGGATCTTTCCAGCCAGAGGAATAGCGGATTCGATCCCGGGCGGGCGTCCACACGCTATGAAACCGCCGGGACCTTCCACTGGGTCCACGCGTTCCAGGCCGGCAATGATGCCGACTACTTGGGCTGGAATCTTTCCTTCGCTGGTAATGTCACGGAGAATTTCGGCCTCGAAGCCAACGTGATGGGCAATTACTACAATTCGCCCGTCAGCTATTACTCCGAGAGCTTTCATGGCATCCTGGGAGGGCCGAAGGTCTCCTTCCCCGCCGGGCGCGTGACCCCTTTCCTCCATTTCCTGGCTGGTTATGTTCACGGGAACGCCCGCCTGTTCGGTTTCGGCGGATCCACCAACCATCTGGCGCTGATGCCCGGTTTCGGGCTGGACGTCGATGTGAACCGCCACCTGGCGATCCGTGCCATCCAGGCTGATTATGTGGCTTTGCGTGGTGAGGGGGCATGGGCTTACAAAAACATGCGATTCGGTGGGGGAGTCGTGCTCAAGTTCTAGCCCAGGAATCCGTGAATTCTGCCTACGGCTCCGGGGCCTTCACGGTTGCGGCGGCGGGACGCTTCTTGGTGGATCAAGCCCATGAAAAATGGGTGGGTGTGACCCCGGATGTCACGCTGCTGAACAGAATCAGGGCATGGTGAATTTGCGATAAACCCGGTTATGAATTGTTTTTGACAAGGAGAATCCAATGAAGTCTGTTATCGCACTTTGTTTGATGGTGTCGCTGGTCCTTCCGGCGACCGCGCTCGCCGGCCTCGGCAGCAAGAAGGCCGCGTACCAGGGGGGAACCACGAAGGACAGGGATTTCCCGGGAGCCGGGAAGGCGGTGGAGGGGTATCTCGACACCGCGGATGAAGAGGTGCTCAAATTCGAATACGTGATCAACGGGGGAAGACGGATTTATCAGATTCCGTACCGGCATTTTGTGGATATCGAGTACGGGCAGAAGGCCGGCAGACGGGTGGGAGCTTCCATCGCCACCGCTATCCTGATCAGCCCGGTCGGGCTTTTCATGCTCTTTTCCAAGAAGCGCAAGCATTTCGTCACCATCGGTTATACAGACGACCTCGGGAAGGAGCAGGTGGCCGTATTCGAACTCGGTAAGGACGTCGTGCGCACGACGCTCCCGATCCTGGAGGCGAGGTCGGGCAAAAGAATCATGTATCAGGACGAGGAGGCAAAAAAGTCGGGGCTGGGATCGGGCCGTTGATGGTCCGTCCCCGATTTTGATTCGGAGGCGGCGGAGGAAAGGGTCGGGAGGATGGGAAAACTGGTGGACGCCTTCAAGGCGAGGCAGCGGGCGTGGGCGTGGGAGTACGGGGCCCGGCTCTACGATCTGGACTACTGCAGCGAGGTCGGGGACAACCTGTTTCAGCCCCTCTCGGAGGAGACGCGCCGGGATTTCGAATCGGGGGGCGGCGGGGAGCCGGGCCGTCCCGGGAGGAGGGGGAAGATGCGGGCGCTCCATTCCTCCTCAGGGATGCGCCGGGGCCCGGGCGAACGCGCCGGCATCGATTTCCGTTTCCAGCCGGCCGACCTCGTGGAGCAGGAGGCGGGTTTCCTGCGGGCCGGGCTGGCGGCCGTTGTGGATCAGGTCGTTGCGGATCGATTTGAGCGATTTCCAGAGCGCCTTGCGCATCGGGCCGACGGGGCCGAAGTGAGGGAGCCGATCGATCACCTCCTCGAGGGGGGTCGCGTCCTCGATTTCGCAGAGGCGCAGCTGCCCCGCCAGCTTCCGGAGCAGGATCTCGAGCTGGTGGCACGCGATCAGCGCGGCGAGCCCCGGCTTCGCTTCCGCCAGGGCCCGGGCCAGGCGGGCCTCGGACAGCGCGGCCAACGGCGCCACGAGGTTCCCCACCCGCAGCTGCAGGATGAAGTCGTCCTCCCGGTAGGCCGCCTCTATCTCGCGGTCGCGCCACTGCCCGTAGCATTTTTCATGGAGCACCCAGAGCGCCATGTCCACGTCAGCGACCCGATCGAGGCGGTGGTGGGTTTTCAGTTCCCTGAGGTTTTCGAGGTAGGCGAGATAGGTCTGCACCAGGTCGCGCCTGTGGCGGATGTCCAGCATGTGCTGGATCGGCGCGCTATAGATCGCGTAATGCTCGGGGCGCACGAAGCGGAGGATGATCGAGACCAGCTCGATAGACTTGAAGATGTGGAGCAGGCCGAGGACCGTTTCCGGCTCGTTGCTCTCCGGGAGGTTCCAGAAGTCGAAGAAGGTCTTTTCCAGGGCCGGCTCTATCTGCTCCCTGGGGGGGAACACCCAGAAGCGGCGGAACCACCAGAGGTCGGGGGACTCGAAGTGCGCCAGGTCCGCGCATGCCAGGGTGGTGCGGCAGCGCAGGTGGCGGACCTTGTCCTCGACGGCGGCCGGGTCGAAGGGGGCGCCGTACTTCAACCTGCAGATTTCGGGAAATTCCTGCAGGCACCTCCGTAAATAGTGCCCCTTGCCGTCATCCCACCGCATGAGCGCTTCCCTCACTTTTTCGGCTTCCCGTATCCGGCTTCGCGTACCCGGGGACGAACCGCGCGATCCTATGTATGGAACGGGTGGTGTCCCCCAAATGCGGGAAGCGTTATCCCCGGGGCCCGTCCCCGATCCCATGGACGCGTCATCCCCCGAAACGGTCGGCGGCTCTGGACAGCCTAACGCCATTGCCGCCGATCGCCTATATATTTATCGGCAGCCGGGACAAAAACTTCGATTTAGAAAAGCGGATAGAGCGAGCTATAGGTTGCTTGATTCGGGAGGGGGGCGGGAGTGACCCCGGATGTCACCCCCGCCTGCTACCATCCGCGCATTGTCGTCAGGGAGGTGAAAATGGAGAGGATTGCGGATGCGGTAGCGGGGGTGAGGCTGGGGGAAGGGGCGGTGTACAAAAACATGACTCTCTTCCCGTTGTGCGGGGAGGGGGTGCGGGAGGCCGGTTATGTGACGCTCGACGAGGCGCTGGAGCGGCAGGAGGCCGAGGTCACCGAGGTGAGCGAGGGGGGGAGCGTGCCCGAGCTCAAATTCGTGAATTCCGGGAAGTTCCCGGTGTTTCTCCTCGACGGGGAGGAACTCGTCGGAGCGAAGCAGAACCGGGTGCTGAACCTCAGCATCCTGGTCGCGGCCGGGAGGACGATCCTGGTGCCGGTGTCGTGCGTGGAGGCTGGGCGGTGGCACCGGCGCAGCCGGAAGTTCTGCGCGGCGCCGCGGGCGCAGTATGCCGGGGGGCGGGCGCGCAAGATGGCCCAGGTCAGCCTGTCCATGCGACGAAGCGGCCACAGGCTTTCCGACCAGGGGGCGGTCTGGGACCACATCAGCGAAATGTCGGCCCGGTTCGGCGTCCGGTCGGAGACCTCGGCCATGGGCGACATCTTCTGCCAGGAAGCGGTGAGGCTCGAGGACTACGTGGAATCGTTCCCGGTGCTGGACGGGCAGCGGGGGGCCGTCTTCGCCGTCGCCGGCCGGGTGGTCGGCGTCGACCTGTTCGACTCCGCCGAGACCTTCCGCAAGCTCTTTCCGAAACTGCTGCGCAGCTACGGCCTGGACGCCCTCGACCGTGCACGGTCGGAATCCCCGGAGGGGGGGTGTGCGAAGGAGGAGGCGGGCGACTTCCTCCGGCGGGTCGCCTCGGCGGAAGTCGGGGAGTTCCCGGCGGTCGGGGAAGGGACGGACCTGCGCCTCCAGGCCGAGGGCCTGACCGGGGCCGCGCTGGCCGCCGCCGGCCGGATCCTCCACCTCGGCGCCTTCGATCTGGGGGCGGACCGCGGATTTTGCTGACGGGGAGGGGCCGTCTGGACTATGCTCCCCCCAAGCGGGGGCGGGGAAAGGCTCAGGGCGGATGGAGGCCCGGCCTCTCCCGGACCCTGGAACGCGGGATCAATCAAACCGTAAAGGGGATACCTATGCATATTCGTCTTGTTGCCGCGCTGGCCACAGTGCTGGTGCTCACGCTGGCCGGATGCAGTAAGAAAGAGGTGGAGAGCCGGTCGACGGCGTGCGACCGCGACTGCCTTATCGAGGTTACGAAGACCTACCTGTCCGCGCTGGTGGCTCACGATCCGGGCGCCGCGCCGCTGGCGGAGAACGTGGCCTTCGTCGAGAACATCACCCGGATGAAGCCGGGCGAGGGGCTGTGGCAGTCGGCCCTCACGGGCCCGTCCAGCTTCGCCATCTACGTCCCGGACGAGAAGAACCAGGCAGCCGGATTCCTGGGCATGATGACCTACATGGCGGAACCCCCCGCCGCCCCGGGCGCCGCGGCGCCGAAGGGCGAGGGTCCCGCGGAGAAAACCGAGCAGCCCGTGCTGGTCGCGCTGCGGCTCAAGCTCGAGGGGGGGAAGATCACCGAGGCGGAACACCTGCTGGCGGGCATCACCGGGGACATGGACACTCTCAAGACCCCGCGCCCCGGGCTGCTGGCGGAGGTCCCCGCGGCCGAGCGGATGGATCATGCGGAACTCATCAGGATCGGCGCGTCCTACTACGACGCGCTCGACGACAACGACGGCACGCTGATGCCCTTCGCCGACGACTGCGAGCGGCACGAGAACGGCATGGTCACCGCCGGCGCCAACGCCGGGGCCGGCCCCAACAGCGCGGGAACCGGGAAGATCGCCCGCGACTGCGCCGGCCAGCTGACGAGCAAGGTCATGTCCTACATCGGCCCCATCGTGAACCGGCGCGTGTTTGCGGCCGATCCCGTAACCGGCCTGGTGATGGGCTTGTCCCATTTCCGGCACCCGATGGATACCCCCAGGTACGAGGTGATCAATACCGACGGGACCAGGGCCATGTTCGAAATGAAGTTTGAGCCCTTCGACCTCCCGGCCGCACACGTCTATAAGATCGGGGGGGACGGCAAGGTGCACGAGATCGAGGCCTCGGGCTTCATGGCCCCCTACAACTCCCCCACTGGCTGGGAGTGATCTCCAATCGGGGGCGGACCAGGATAAAGCGCCGAAATTGCTGGGGATGGCGTCAAGGTGAGCTTCGTCGCCTCTTCTGGGGCCCGCCCCCGATTGGTGGGTGTGGTCCGTCCCCGAATGTCAGGTCCAGGGCCCGGTTGGACGCCGAGGCATAGAGGGGTTCCAGTGCGTCCGCCAATCTCACCTTGCCGCGCCAGAAGGGGAAATTCCCGAGTTGCCTGACCAGGGCCGCCGGAACCCGGGGGATCTGCACGGCGCCGCAAAGGTCGTCAGGGATCGGCGCGCCCTCCCAGAAGGCTTCGGCGTTTTCAGGAAGCGCTTCGTTTTGGGACGCGATCGCCTCCGCCTTTTCAGACCGGGACGGGGCCTTCAGTCCCCCGACGATTTCCTCCCGGGAGCGCCCGCGCAGCTTGAACAGGAGAAAAGGGTCGCGGTCGAACTCCTCTCCGAGCAGGTAATATACGGCGGCGATGTGTTTGCATGGATTGGACCAGTCCGGGCAGGAGCATTCGGTCTCGAGGTCGCGCGCAGCCTGCGGGAAGAGGGGGGCACCCGCCTGGCCAAACACCTTCTCGATGTCCTGAGGCATCTCCCCGGCCAGCAGACGGGCGGCGTAGATGGGGGCCGCTGCGAGTGCCGCTTCCAACTTTTCCCATTGGGCGTCCGCAAGCGGCTTCATCCGGATGGTCACGCGATAAGGCCGGGGCCGAGAACCCTGCACATGTGCATGTACGATCCCTTTTTCGATATCGATGGAGAGCGCCTGCCCTTTGCGGGCATAGGCTCGTCCCCTCTGCAGGCGCGCGCCGATCTGGAAGCCTTCCAGGACGGAGATCCATCGCCTGGCCCACCAGCTCTCCCCGAACGCGCCGCGGCGAGCCTGCGACTTGATCCCCCCTTTGGCGTCGAGCGGCCGTGAAGGGGGGAAATAATAGTTGTCCCATCGGCTCCAGCGGCTCATTTCAGTCTCCGATCGCTTCGCCTCTGAGGGCGATGAGCTCCTTCAGTTCGCGCGTGGAAAGCTCTGTCAACCAGCCTTCGCCCGTGCCGACCACCGTGTCTGCGATGTCCTTTTTGTTTTCGATCATTTCATCGATCTTCTCTTCCAGCGTTCCGGCACAGAGGAATTTGTGCACCTGCACATTCCGGCGCTGCCCGATGCGGAAAGCGCGATCGGTGGCCTGGTCTTCGACGGCCGGGTTCCACCATCGGTCGAAGTGAAAAACGTGGCTGGCTTCGGTCAGATTCAACCCCGTCCCGCCCGCCTTGAGCGACAGGACGAACAGCGGCGGCCCCCCGGGCTTCTGGAAGCGTTCGACCATCCCGTCGCGCTTTTTCCGGGACACGCCGCCGTGCAGGAACAGGGCCTCCCGGCCGAAGGTCTCCTGCAGGTGCCGCTGCAGGATTTCCCCCATTTCCGAAAATTGGGAGAAGATCAGGGCCCGCTCCCCCGCTTCGAGGATTTCTTCCAGCATTTCCTCAAGGCGCGCCAGCTTTCCGGAACGTCCTTCCACTGCCGAACGGTCGCCGAGGAACTGAGCGGGATGGTTGCACACCTGCTTGAGCTTGGACAAGAGGGCCAGGATCACTCCCTTGCGCCGGATCCCCTGAGCGGAATCCAGGACCTCCTCCGCCTCATCGGCGACGGCCCGGTACAGGGATGCCTGTTCCCGGGTCAGGGAGCAGAACACCTTCATTTCATTCTTCTCGGGGAGGTCGGTGATGATCGACCGGTCGGTTTTCAGCCGCCGCAGGATGAAGGGGGCGGTCAGGCGTTTTAGGCGCTCAGCCGCGTTCACGTCGCGCATAGCCTGGATGGGGAGGAAAAAGCTGCGGCGGAATTCTTCCTTCGATCCGAGAAAGCCGGGATTGAGATATTCCATCACGGACCAGAGATCGCCCACGTTGTTTTCGACGGGAGTGCCTGTCATGGCGATGCGATATCCGGCCTGGATGGTGCGGGCGGCTCGCGCCTGCAGGGTTTCCGGATTTTTGATGTTCTGCGCCTCGTCCAGAATCATACCGCCCCAGGACACGGTCTTGAAGGGTTCCAGGTCGCGGTGCAGCAGCGCGTAGCTCGACAGGACGATGGCATGCCGATCGGCCTTTTTTTGAAATGCCTTCCCCCGGACGCGCGTTCCGCCGTGATGCACCATCACCGGCAGCCCGGGACAGAACCTGGCCGCCTCCTTCCGCCAGTTGTCGACCACGGACATCGGGCATACCAGGAGCACGGGACGGCGGCCGTTGGTTTCCCAATCTCGCTGGATCAGCGCCAGGGCCTGGATCGTCTTGCCGAGGCCCATGTCGTCGGCCAGACAGGCGCCCAGTCCCCACCGCTTCAGGAAGGCCAGCCAGGAGTAGCCACGGACCTGGTATGGACGCAGTTCGCCGCGAAATCCCGTCGGCACCGCTTCTTCCTCCAGGGTTTTTCCCCCCTCCAGGCGCGCGATCATGTCGGCGATCCAGCCGTCGGCCGATACTCCCTCGAACGGCACGCCACCGCGGTCGGTCCAGCCGCCGAGCGCCATCCGCAAGATATCGCGCACCGGGGCCTTGCCGCCGGATTTCCTTTTCCAGAACTCGAGCGCCGTCGCGATTTCGTCCGTGCCGACTTCGACCCATTGTCCGCGCAGCTTCACCAGCGGGGCTTTGAGTTTTGCCAGGGATTCGAGTTCCTGGAGGGTGATCGGCTCGCCGGCCAGGGCCAGGTCGATGTCGAATCTCAGGATCCGGTCCAGCGATAGTCCGGCAGATGTTTTCAGGGCGGGGCTTTTTATGCGCGCGCGGGCGGCGAGCCGCAATTTCGTCCCTTTTCGGGTCCACCATGAGGGGAGCATGACGCCGAAGCCCGCCTGTTCCAGGGCCTGGGCGCGCAGGGTGAGAAACTCGTGGGCTCCGGTGGCGTCCAGAGGGTAGCCGGCAGGATCCGGCCGCCTCATGCTCTCCTCGATCCGGGGGCAGATCCCGGCGGCCCGTCCAAGCACCGAGAGAAGGTACGGCCGAGGCTCGAAGGCGCGTGCGCGGAACAGGGCGGCCACCGGCTTCGGCGGCTTCCAGGCGGCGGGCGCCTCGATGAGCAGGCTGCGGTCGTCGGCCGCCTGCAGTAGATAGCGTACGTGCCAGGGGGCCCGGCTGGCGGGTTTCTCGGCTTCTGCTTCCGGCTCTTCCAGGCGGAAGCAGAAACGGAAGGGGGAGAAGGCGGACATGGACACCGGGCGGTGCCATTCGTCGATCTGGGCGGCAAAACGAGAGAGCTCCTTCGCGTCGCCCGGCATGGAGGGGTTTTCGGACCGCAGCGAATGTATCCACTGTTCATGCAGGCTCTCGAAAGGAGCTTTGCGTCCCGCCCGGCGCCGGGATCGGGCCGCCGGCGCCGGCAACTGCGATGACGCGTCCATGCGGACGAGGGTGTCCACCATGCGCTGCACGAAACGCCGCAGCAGGTCGGCCGCGGTTCCTTGAGGAGGGGCCGCGCGTGTGGCGCTGACCGCGCGCGCCGCGCCCGGCATGGCGGCCGCCAGCGCCGCCGACGTTGCGATATCCTCCGGCTGCAGGATGGGGATCCAGCGTGAAGCACAGGCCTCACCGGAATCGTCAATGCCGGGCAGATAGCTCTGCCGGGCTACCAGCGTTCCTGCAAAACGGAGCGCATGGCACCACCAGGCGAGATCCACTCCCACCATCCGGCTCGGAGCCAGGATCCGCCTGCCAATGCAGGTACCGAGCAGGTCGACGATTTCCCGGTCGTCCAGAACCCGGACCGAAACGGCCCAGGGTGCGCAGGCGCCCTTGCCTTTGCCTCCCGTCTCGGCGATCAGCGGGCTTGAGGGGACCGGTCCCGCTTTTGTCGTCGGCAGCCAGATGCAGCGAACGGGCGCCTGCGCGGGCTTTTTCGAGAGAGCCGCCGCTTTGGAGGCGTCCGGGTCGGATGGCTCCCCGAAAGGCGCGCGGAGCGCCGCAGCTCCGGAATCGTAAGGGAAGGGCGGAACATCGGCGGCGGCCCGCCTGCGTCCGGGCCGGGCTGTGGCAGGGGCGCGGTCCCGGGGGGTTTCTCCCCAGAGAACGAAATCCTCCCCGCAAAGAGCGGCGTGATAGATGATCATTTGTCTTTCGCAAACCCGTTACATGCCTGGGGTGGTGTATGGTTGTCGCCCCAGGCAAATTCATACCATGGAAAGGATACTCCGGCCGCCCACGATCTCCATCAATTCATGTACCGTCAGCCGCCGCCGCATTTTTTAAATTTCTTCCCGCTTCCGAAGGGGCAGGGATCGTTCCTGCCCGGTTTCGCCGCCCCCTGGGGACGGGATACCGGGTCCGAATCTGCGGGCTGCGAGGCCCATTTTTCCCGGGCCCGTTTGAAGACGGTTTTCAGCATCCGATGGCGCTTCTCCACTTCGGCGTGGAAGTCTTCGTTCTGCTGGATGAGTCCGTCAATAAGGGCAGGCGTCGAAGGGTGCCTGGAACCGGGTTCCTGAAGGGTTTCGAGGGTCCCTTCCTCGTAATCGTATATGGCGGCCGGGAGGTTTTTGGGGTATCGTATCCGGCCCCTGGCATCGATCGGGGCAAACTGAAGGATGACTTCGCGGCATACGCATTCCGGATTTACGCAATAATCATCGAACGCGATCCATTCCCAGCCTTCGACCGAAAAGGTGAGTAACGGGGCGAAGGGGAAGATGGCCCCGTAACCGGCCGTGGTCTCCCGTCCGCTCAGGAGCTCCGGGTCGAATTCGGCATCGAGCTGTTCCGGGTCGCATTCATCGAGCTGCTTCTGCTTGGCGCCGGTAAAGAATTCCTCGAGGTATCCCCACCCGGCCTCGTCCAGTTCCGCCACCAGCGTGCGGACGAGGGCCCGGGAATCGTGGGAGAGTGGGGATGCGGGGTCAGGGCTCAGCGAATGTTTTTCGGCATCGAGGGTGAAATGGAGGGTTGGGGCGGAAGCCGGATCTTCCGGGGCGCATTGAAAATTGAGGTGAAAGCAGGGACAGCAGGGATTGGCGCAGACCCTGATGGCCGTAATCCAGCGCCGGTTTGCCCAGGGGCCGGTCCGGAGCCCCAGGATGTGGGTCTTTCTTGCGGGATCGTAGAGCAGTACGGACATCTCGCCTTTCCTCCTCATTCAGAGGGACGGAAGAGAACTCAATGTGCTCCCGGTTCCCGGTTGCGCCTGGTTGAAATGCAGCGGCCCCTTCCGATTCCGCCGAGGGCCATAAGGCGAGGGCGCTGTCGGGTCACCGGTCAGGCTTTTCGGGTTGTGCCGTCAGCGAGACTCCTGCCCGGGGCGCCGGGTATTATAGCACAACCGATCACTGGAGCCATCAGGGGAAGTCATCTGGGTAAGAGAAAAATAAGGGTGGCTGCGGGCCTGGACGATAGGGAATAAGGGGCCGATTTGCGGCAAAACGTAAGGACAGGGCCGGAAGGGTGGGGATGATGCGTATACTCGGGATGTTGGGGGTACTGGGGGCGGTCTTTGCGGGGGGGTGCGCTCATTATACCACCGTGGAATACCCGCCCGTGGTCGAGCTGTGGAGCATCGAGACGGTGGGGATCCTGAAATTCGAGGTCCCGGAGGGGGACCCGGAGATCGGCGAGGATGCGACCCACCGCTTCATCGCCACCGTGCAGCGGGCGCAGCCGGGCATCCGGGTGCTGGAGCTGGGGACGAAACCGGAGGTGCTGGCGAAAATCGGTGCCCGGGCACTGGATCCCGCCGCGCTTCAGGCTATCGGGAAGATGAGCGGTGTCGACGCGGTCCTTTCGGGCAGCGTCGAGGTCAAGAGTCCGCGGACGGGGGTGAACATTGCCGGCCTCACGACGATCCGTACCACGGTCAAGGTCGACGCTTCGATGAAAGCGGTGCTCCACGAAACAGGCAAAGGGGCCATGCTTTGGACCAACGGGGCATCAGGCACCTGGAACCTGGGGGGCGTGACGGCATCGGAGCGGGGCGTGGGGGGAGGCATGGCCGACCCGGTCCGCAAACATGCCGAAATCATGGCCGAACTGGTACGGGTGACCACCGAGGACTTCCGCCCCACCTTCGCCCGCCGTCGGGTGGATTGATCGGGTTAACCGCCCATTTCAGGTTCTCTGCATGCGGCGGCGGATGACGTCCCAGACCGTGGTGGTCAGAAAGCAGCGGTCCATGTTGTCGAGCATGGTCAGGAACTTGGGCCAGGGGACGGAGAAGGTCAGGACCGAGGGTTTGGTGCACGACCTCATGGAGGGATCGAAACCACCCAGGACCGCCCGAGGCTCGGCGCTGTCGAGCTCCTTCATGGCAAACCCGATCAGGGTGTCGCAGCCGGAAGAGAAGGGGGCCATGACCGCGTGCGGCGTCATGCTGTCATAGCCGGCCAGCGCGTGCAGGCCCGAAACCGTGTCCGGGGTGGCGAAAAAGCAGACGACCTGCGGCCTGTCGGCTTTTTCCAGCGCGTCCCACCTCTTGACCACCAGGTATCTGCCCCGGGCGGGGAGCGGGGGATTGTGCTTCATCGTGGCCTCGACCTGGGCCGCGCTCCTGTAGAACTTCTCCGTGGTGACCAGGAAATCGACCAGGTAGGCGGCCTCCTCCCGGGTCGGGGCGTTTGCCGAAAATCCCAGGGTCCCGATGGCGCCGAAGCACCCGAGATTCTCTCCGTTGAAGGCGAGGGGTTTCCCCGCCCGGACCGCCGCCAGCTGGCCGAAGACGCAGGTGTATCCCTTGTCGCTGGGCCTGGGCATGGGGGCCGGCTCTGCGCCGCACAGGCTGTCGGAGTAAAAGCAGGCGAGGGGCCATTCGCTCCCCGGAAAATACTTTTCCCATTTCCTGATGAACAGGGCCTTGGTTTTTGCGTCCATGATCTCTCCGGCCTGCGTCCGATGAAGGACGGTATAGGTCTAATATAAACGTTTTTGCCCCGTGATGACATAGGATCTCTCGGCGATACCCGTTGCGGTTACGCGCCGGCCAGGCGCATTACCAGGAACAGGAGCATCCCGCCCGAGGCGCCCAGGTAAAGCAGGCGGATGTGCCGGCGTGCCGCGTCATCGTCGGTCTCTTCATGGCCGGAACGTACGAGGAGAAGAGCGGGGCGGGCGATGGCGATGTCCATGAGGGCGATCGGGAGGGCATACACGGGGAGGAACCAGCGCAGCAAAAAGGGGAGGGGGGTCAGGAGAATGACGAGAAGAAACAGGCTGCCGCTGATCCGCAGGGCGGTGCGCCTGCCGTAGGTGAGCGCCAGCGAACGGGACTGAATCAACCGGTCCCCCGTCATGTCCGTCGCGTCGGCCGCGATCTCTTCGCCCAGATCCAGGAGTGCTGCGATCAGGGCGAAAAACCAGACGGTGCCGTTCCAGGGCTCTCCGACGCTTACCCCGCCGTAGACGAAGGTCATGCCGACGGAGAACGCGACCATCAGGTTCCCGGGCAGGCCGCTTTTCTTGAACCACCGGTCATAGAGAAATCCCACAAGAAGCAGGAGAATGGCGAGCGCGAACGGGGCGGCGCCCAGCGCAAAGCCCAGGAGCGGTCCCGCGCCTGCGAGGAGGGCCGAAAACCCCAGGGCCTCGGTCCGTGTCACCCTGCCGGAGGGGATCGGCCGGCCTGGGGCGTTGATCCTGTCGGTTTCGACATCGAGGCAGTCGTTCAATACGAGGATGGATGCGGAAATGGAAAAAATGGAGAGGAAGGCGGCCAGCGCCACGTACATGGGGGGAAACGCGCCCAGCGCGAAAAGCTGCCCCAGCACCACGCAAACCCCCGCCGCAAACGGGAGTTCGAACCGGAGCAGGCGATAGAGGCCTCCGATTTTCATCATCTTCATGCCGGAAAGCGGTGATCGTGAAATCGGGGACCGGCCGATTTGGGGACGGACCACAAACGGATCGTCATCGCTTAACGATATCGCACAGACCGGGAGAAGCCTCGGAAATTTTCAATGTCTTCAACGAAGGGTTCGGGTCCGTCCCCGTTTTTTTGTGGTCTGTCCCCGGATTTTCGGCCAGAATGGATCCAATTTTCCGAATGGAAGGGGCCGATGGAGATGAAATCGACGATGCGGTTTGACCGGGTATCCCTGGTGCGTTTGGTGGCCGGATTGTGTCCGGTAGTGGCATTGCTTTGGGCGGCGCTTCCGACGGCGGGCGCGCAGGTCTTTGCCGACCGCGCGACGGCGCTGGTGGACTATTCAAGGGCCGACTTCGGGCCGGCCAAGGCGTGCCCGGGCATGAGCGGCTTCAGGGCGAAGGACCTCGTCCAGCTCTCCGCGGCCCCGGTGCCCGGCGCGGAGGGCGTGCCCGCCTACTGCCGGGTCTCCGGGCTGCTCGACCCGGAGATCGCCTTCGAGGTCAGCCTCCCCGACCGGTGGAACGGCCGCCTCTACATGATCGGCAACGGCGGCCACGCCGGGGAAGCGCTCGATGATCCGGGGCGCGTGTCGCAGATCCACGACGCCCTGAAGGTGGGCTTCGCCGTCGCCCAGACCAACACCGGCCACGACTCGCGCAAGGAGCCGGGCGCCACCTTCGTCATGAGCGATCCGCAAAAGGCGATCGACTATGCCTACCGCGCCGTGCATCTCACCGCCGTGACGGCCAGGGCCATTGCAAAGGATTACTTCGGCCGGAGCGTGGACTACGCCTACTGGAACTCCTGCTCCAACGGCGGGCGGCAGGGGCTGATCGAGGCCCAGCGCTTCCCGGAGGATTTCGACGGCATCGTGGCCAACGCCCCCTGGGTGGACCAGACGGGGTTCACCATCGGCGCCTTGTGGAACCAGCGCGCGCTGGACGAGGCCCCCTTGTCGGCGGCCAAGCTCCACCTGCTGGCCGAAAGGGTGATGGCCAGGTGCGACGCGATGGACGGGCTCGCCGACGGGCTGATCGACGACCCGCGCCGGTGCGATTTCGACCCGGCGCGCGACGTCCCGGCGTGCGCCGCGGGGGTCGACGAACCGGGCTGCCTCACGGCGGCCCAGGCCACGACGGTCGCCAGGATCCAGAACGGTCCGGTGAGCAAGGGGAAACCGTTCTTCCCCGGCTTCGAGCCGGGGAGTGAAGCGGTGATGCCCAACTTCTTCGGCGGCGGAGTGTCGAGCGGGTGGCTGAACATGATCGTGAGCCCGCAGCCGGGGGGGAAGTCGGCCGACTTCGGCCTGGCGGAGGACACCATGCGCTATCTCGTGCACAAGCCCCCCAAACCCGACTACGATTACAAAACCTTCGACTTCGACAAAGACATCAAAATGCTCGAGCGCTGGGGCAAGCTGGCCGACGCCAAGGACGCGGACCTCGGAAAGTTCCGCAACCGGGGGGGGAAGCTCCTCATGACCTACGGCTGGGCCGACTCCATCCTGCAGCCCCGGATGGGTGTTCGCTACTACGAGGAAGCGGTGCGCAAAAACGGCCCCGGCACGGGCGATTTCTTCCGGCTTTTCATGGTGCCGGGGATGTCGCACTGCAGCGGCGGGATCGGCCCCGATCAGCACGACCCCATGACCGTCATCATCAACTGGGTGGAAAAAGGGAAAGCGCCGGACCAGATCATCGCCAGGCGAACGGTCGACGGGAAGGTCGTGCGCACCCGGCCGCTCTGCCCCTATCCTCAGGTGGCGCGCCACACGGGGGAGGGGAGTATCGACGACGCGGCCAATTTCCGTTGCGTGGAACCGTAGGCGCCCGGCCCGCCCTGTTCAATGAAAACGGGTGGGTCCCAGGGGAGACGAGGAGATGAAAATACCGCATGGGATAAGGCGAAGGGGACTGATTTTGGGGTGCGGCGTCCTCTGCGCCCTGCTGGGATTCGGGGATCGGCAGCGCTCCCCGCTGGTGGCGAGCGCGTCGGACGCTTCCCCGCGGGAGCGGTTGCTGATCAACGACGGCTGGCGCTTCATCCAGGGGGATCCTCCGGGCGCCTCCTCCGGCCTCGGCTACGACGCGGTCAAGGCGTGGGTCCTCCCGACGGGGAACGCGTTTCTGGCCGACCCGGCGAAAGGACCGGTCCGGCCCGATGGGAATCCCGGGGTGAACACGGCCTACGCCGCCCCCGCTTTCGACGACAGCGGCTGGCGCACTCTCGACCTCCCCCACGACTACGCCGTCGAGGGGCCCTTCACCGATGCCGTCAGCGGGAGCGCCGGCCGCCTCCCCGCGCCCGGAGTGGCCTGGTACCGGAAAAGGCTGAGCATCCCGGGAAGCGACGCGGGCCGGTCCCTCTTCCTCGACATAGACGGCGCCATGTCCTACAGCATGGTCTGGTGCAACGGCCGTTTCGTGGGCGGCTGGCCCTACGGCTACGCCTCCTACCGGCTCGACCTGACCCCCTATCTCAGGCCGGGCCGGGCCAACCTGCTGGCCATCCGGCTCGACAACCCGGTCCCGAAAGACGCGGGCTGGCAGTCCGGGTCGTCGCGCTGGTACCCGGGCGCCGGAATCTACCGCAATGTCTGGCTCGAGAAGACCGGGCCGGTGCACGTGGGGCAGTGGGGCACCTTCGTCACCACGCCCGAGGTTTCCGCGGCCAGGGCCCGGATCCACCTTAAGGCCTCGATCGACAACGATTCGGCCCGGGACGCCCGGTTGCGCGTGGCCCACGAGATCTTCGAGATCGACCGGGGGGGCCGGAGGGGGCTGAAGGCGGTGGCCACGATCGGACCGGTCCTTGTGCGGGTCCCCGCGGGGGAAAGCGCCTCGGCCGAGGCGGACGGGACCCTGAGAAATCCGAAACTCTGGGGGATCGGGGAGGGACAGAACCCCCACCGCTACCTGGCGGTGACGACGGTGCGGCAGGAGGGGAAGACGGTCGATGTGTACGAAACCCCCTTCGGGATCCGTACCCTCCGATTCGACCCCGACCGGGGGTTTTTCCTCAACGGGCGGCACCTCAGGCTCAACGGCGTCTGCAACCACCACGACCTCGGGGCGCTGGGGGCGGCGGTGAACACGCGGGCCCTGGAGCGGCAGCTGGAGATGCTGGCGGAGATGGGGGTGAACGCGATCCGGACCTCCCACAACCCCCCGGCGCCCGAGCTGCTGGGGCTGGCCGACCGGATGGGGTTTCTGATCATGGACGAGGCGTTCGACGTCTGGGCCAGGGCGAAGACGGAGCTCGATTATCACCGGCTCTTCCCGGAGTGGCACGAACAGGACCTGCGCGCGCTCCTGCGGCGCGACCGCAACCACCCCTCGGTCTTCATGTGGAGCATCGGCAACGAGGTCGGGGAGCAGGGGGCCGGGGAGGAGGGCGCGGCCGTGGCGGCCCGGCTCACGGCCATCTGTCACGAGGAGGACCCGACCCGTCCCACCATCGCCGGGATGAACACGGCCGATCCCAAGGGGCCGTTTGCGGCCGCGGTCGACGCCATCGGGCTGAACTACCAGGGGGTGGGCATCTACGGCCGGCCGGCCCAGTACCCCCTCTTTCATGAGAGCCTGCCGGACAAGTTCATCGTGGGGAGCGAGACCGCCTCCACCCTCTCCAGCCGCGGCGTGTACACCTTCCCGGTGGCCCCGGGCCCCGGGACCCCGGCCACGGCCCAGGCGGGGCAGGACGTGGAAAAGCGGCAGGTCAGCTCCTACGACCTCTACTTCGCCCCCTGGTCCTACGCCCCCGACAAGGAGTTCGCCGCCCAGGACCGCTACCCCTTCCTGGGGGGGGAGTTCGTCTGGACGGGATTCGATTACCTGGGGGAACCGACGCCGTTTGACGCGTCGCGCAGCTCCTATTTCGGCATCATCGATCTGGCCGGGTTCAAAAAGGACCGGTTTTATCTCTACCAGGCCTACTGGCGCCCCGAGCTCCCGATGGCCCATATCCTGCCGCACTGGACCTGGCCCGAGCGGGCGGGACAGGTGACGCCGGTGCACGTCTACACGTCGGGGGACGAGGCGGAGCTCTTCCTGAACGGGAAGTCGCTGGGACGAAAGAAAAAAGGGGAGGCCGAGTACCGGTTGCGCTGGGACGACGCCGTCTATGAGCCGGGGGAGCTCCGCGTGGTGGCTTACAAGGAAGGCAGGGAGTGGGCGACCGATTCGGTCAAAACCGCCGGGGCCGCCGGACGGCTGCTGCTCGAGCCGGACCGGGCGACGATCTCGGGGGACGGCAGGGACTTGTCGTTCGTGACCCTCAAGGTGACGGACGGGGAGGGGAGGGTCGTTCCCCGTTCGATGAACCTGATCCGTTTCGAGGTGGAGGGGCCCGGGGAGATCGTGGCGACCGACAACGGAGACCCGACCGACATGACCCGCTTTCCGTCGACCGAGCGGAAGGCGTTCAACGGCCTGGCGCTCGTGATCGTCCGGGCGCGCCCCGGCGCGCAAGGACGGATCACGGTGACCGCCCGGTCCGAAGGCCTCAGCGAAGCCCGAACCCGCATCCACCTGAAATAGTGGACATCCACCTTTTACGCTGAACCCTTCAAAGAGTGGGTGTCCATGATTTCAATTGTGGACATCCACTCTTTTGGGAAGAGCCGATCCGTGGCAATTGGTGGATGTCCAGGATTTCATCCACGATTTCTTACGGAGGACCCCGCTAGACGGCGGGCAGGTCCAGATCGGCCGTCTCGGCCCTCCGTCCGGCGGCGTCCACCGCCACGACCCGGTATCGGTGTGCCGCCTTGTCCCCGAGCCTTTCCTCGAAGGAAAAGGGGGTCCGATCGGCCTGCGGCCTGTGGGGCACCTCCCCCGCTTTCCGGTCGTCCCGCCAGATTTCATAGCGGGCCAAGGGCTCGTCCCCCGCGTAGGCCGTCTGCCATCTGACGCTGGAAATCCGATGGCCTTCCCGCAGGTGCTGATCGGCCGCGGCTTCGCGCGGCCCTCCGAGCGGCTGGGCGGCGGCCTGGAAGTAGTTGGTTTTGCCCTCCTTGGCAGTGCGGGCCATTTTTTCGATCTCGCGTCGGTCGGAGACGGCGAACGCGTCGGGTTCGACCTGGGCGGCGAGCAGGTTCTGCTCCAGCTGGCACGCCGACGCATCGGGATCGATATGCCCGGTGCCGATAATGGCCGTGTGGACCCCGGGGGTGGTCAAGGCATATTCCACCAGCCGGTGGCTGGGGAGGGAGGGGCTTCCCACGGTCCGGACCACCATGTCGGGGCGGCTGGTCCAGGTGGCAGGTTTCGAGTACATGGCGCCGTCGGCGAACACCTTCATGGCGATGACGCCGATGTCGTTTGCCGCGGCCACCGGGATGACGTTGTACTGCATGCTGAAATTCATCCGGTCGTTGGCGTTGATGGCCACGAGCATCCCGTCCAGGACCCGACGGCGATCCCTCTGGATGATCTCCATCATGATATCGGGGGCCGCGTGGCCCGAGAAGCCGATGTGGCGGATGAGCTTTTCCTCCTTCGGATTGAGGCCGGTGAGGTTGGTGCCGTCGCGGAAGTCGACTAGCGTGGCCAGGGCGCCGATGGTCTCCGCTTTCGGGTCGGGTTTGTCGTACCCCTCGAAGGCGGCGTCGATGTCGGCCATGGTCGAGATGCTGTGCAGCAGCACCATGTTCAGGTAGGAGCCGCCGGGATACCCCCCCTGCCCGTCCCCGAAGACCTGCGACAGGGTCCGCCGCAAATCGTCCGCCGTGTGGCCGCCCTTGCCGTTGGAGACGTTGATCAGGCCCTGTTTCTGCCATCCCCCTTTGCCGAAGCGGAGGGCGGTCTTGCTCGTCAGGAAGATGGATCGACGGAGACTCTCGTTGTACCCCGCCTGCCCGGGGATCAGGTGAAGCTCGCGGAAGGCCTTGCCGTAGAAGGACTGGCTGCCGTCGTAGACGTTTGAGGTGTCGTAGTAATTCACCCCGAGATCGAAAGCCTTGAGGATGATCCTGACAGGGTCTTCGTCCGCGGGAGTCCACTGCAGGGATGCCTGTCCCCCCAGGCCGAGGGTGGTGGCCTCGAAGCCGAGGCGCCCCATCGGGCGCTTCATGAGGCGGGCGGGCCTGGCCTTTCCGAAAACAAACCAGGGTCCGAGGGCCAGTCCGGCCGAGGCCGCGGCGGCGGTCCGGATAAACCGCCGGCGGGGGACGGTGCATTCGATCATTTCAGCCATGCCGATCACTCCTTGATGAAAATCGTGGACATCCACACATTGTGTGAATGGGTGGATGTCCACGATTTGTGAGCCTCAGATGTTTGGAAGGTCCAGCTCTTCGGTCCCGGCCCTCCTTCCCGCGCGGTCCACGGCGACCACCCGGTAGCGATGGGCGGAACGGTCGGCCAGGGTTTCCTCGAAGGCGAAGGGGGTGTTCAGCCTGGCCTGCGGCTTGTGGGGCGTCTCGGCCGTTTTCCGGCCGTCGCGCCAGATTTCGTACCGCACCAGAGGTTCGTCTCCCGCGTAAGCCGTATGCCACTCAAGCCTCGCCGTGCGCCGCTCTCCCCGCATCCGCTGGCTGGCTTCCGGCGAGCGCGGGGAGCCCAGGGGCTGTGCGGCGGCCTGGAAGTAGTTGGTTTTGCCCTCCTTGGCCGAATGCGCCAGCTCTTCGATCGCGCGGCGGTCGCCCGCGCCGAGGGCGGCCGGTTCGACCTGGGCGGCAAGGAGGTTCTGCTCGAGCTGGCAGGCTGCGGAGTCGCTGTCGATGTGCCCGATGCCGATGACGGCGGTATGAACGCCGGGGGTGGTCAGGGAGTATTCCACCAGCCGGCGGCTGGGAAGCGCGGGGCTGCCCACGGTCCTGACCAGCATGTCGGCCCGGCTGGTCCAGGTCGCCGGTTTGGAATACATGGCGCCGTCGGCGAACACCTTCATGGCGATGACGCCGATATTGTTGGCCGCGGCCACGGGGATCGCGTTCAGCTGCATGCTGAAGTTCATCCGGTCGTTGGCGTTGATGGCCACGAGCAACCCGTCGAGCACCCCCCGGTGGTCGCGCTGGATCATCTCCATCGTGGTGGCCGGCGAGGCGTGGGCCGAGAAGCCGATATGGCGCAGGAGCCTTTCCTCCTTCGGGTTGAGGCCCGTGAGGTTGGTGCCGTCCCGGAAGTCGACGAGAGTGGTCAGCGCGCCGATGTGCTCCGCCTTGGGATCGGGATGGCCGTACCCCTCGTAGACTGCCTCGATGTCGGCCTGGCTCTCCAGGGCGTGAACCAGGACCATGTCGACGTAGGCCCCCCTGGGGTAGGCCCCCTGCCCGTCTCCGAAGACGAGCGACAGGGTGCGCCGGATGTCGTCCACAGTGGTCGATCCCTGGGCGCCGTCGGTCCAGCTCCAGAGCCCCTCCTTCTTCCACCCTCCCTTGCCGAAGCGGAGCATCGTCTTCGTGGTCAGGAAGAAGGAGCGGCGGAGCCGTTCGTTGTACCCCGGCCGCCCGGGGACCAGGTGAAGCTCGCGGAACGCCTTGCCGTAGTTGGACTGGCTGGGGCCGTAGACGTTCGAGGTGTCGTAATAATTGATCCCGAGGTCGAAGGCCTTGAGGATGATCCTGACGGGATCCTCGTCCGCGGGGGTCCACTGCAGGGAGGATTGGCCTCCCAGGCCGAGGGTTGTCGCCTCGAAACCGAGGCGTCCGATGGGACGCTTCATCAGGCGGTCGGGCCCGGTTTTGCCAAAGACGAAATGGGGTCCGAGGGAGAGGCTCGCGGATACGAGCGTGGCGCCCTTGAGAAATTTTCGCCTCGAAAGGGGGGTATCCGGGAAACCGGCCATGGTGCGTCCTCCTCTGGTCGGGTGCAAGTGCGCCTGCAGGACGCGCTCGGGCACCCGATGGTCTTCTAACAATATACCATTGGGCGATCCCGGGGGCCGGCCCCAAATCCTGGACACCCACCAATCGGGTGCGGGTCCGGGTTGAGGTCCTTCCATGTCAATCTGTGGGTGTCCAGGATTGGCCGACATCCAGGATCAGTGGATGTCCAGAATTGGTGGATGTCCAGGATCAGGGGCTCTCATTTGGTGGATGTCCACAATTTCCCAAAGAGTGGATGTCCAGGATTTGATTATTTCCAGGGGGTGATGGGGATGCCCCGGCCGAAGCGGAAATCGGTCGCGAACCAGGTGGTCTGGATATTCCCGCCGGCGACGATGACCTGGATGGAGCGGGCGTTGGTGAAGGGTTTGATCAGGGTGTCCGGCGGCGCCTTCATCCAGCCCGCGAACGGTTCCAGCCCCTGGAGGGCCATCGGCATGCTGGCCGTGGTGTTGACGCCGTTCCCCCAGAAGGTGGAGGCGGCCACCTCGACGTTGTCCGCCAGCCACCGGCCGAGCTCCGATTTGGATTTGAAGCCGTGCACGTCCCTGAGCAGGCCGGCCACGGTCGGGTCCATGACGATGGTCGCGGCCGAGCCGTAGAGCGAGCGCATGTAGTCGCGGATGAGCATGTGGGGCGGGTGGGCGCTCTGCGCCTCCCCCACGCTCGAGATGTAGCTCCAGCCAATGCCGACGCTGACCACGTCCTCCTCCGGCTTGAACCCCATCTCGACGCTGAGGGAATTCCAGCCGGCGGGGAGGAGTTCCTCGTTCTCGGCGATGCAGAGGTTGTTGTATTGCAGCGCGCTGCCCAGGGTCGAATAGGCTCCCACGTTGAGACGGAGGTCCCCCAGGATCTTGCCCGCCAGGGTGAAGGTGCGGCCGATGACGGAGTTGGCCTCGCTGAAGGGGCCCATCACATCGGTCCCCGAGTGGATCCCGAGCCGCCGGCGGACCGGCCCGTTGAAGACGATCATGTTCGCCATGGAGCTGGTGGAGTTCCCGAAAGAGGGGGCCTGCGTCAGCGTCGCGAGGATGGCGGGGAAGTACTCGGGCCGGGCGCCGGCCATGACGGCGTAAACCGCCGCCTTCTCCACCGTCAGTTCCCGGGAGCCCGTCCGGCTGACCACTTCTTCCGGCTTGCGGCTGGTCCCCCGCAGCATGGCCGCCACCCGCTTTTCGGTCGGGAGGACGACGGGGAGGAAGTCGGTCCACTCCCTCTCCTTGAACAGGCGCTGGAGATCGTCCTCCGTGCCGGGCGCCAGGAGCCTCGGCTCGGGCGCGGCGGCCGGCGGCATCCCGGCGCGCTTCTCTTCGGCCGTGAGCGGGGCCGTCAGGGCGTCGATGACGGCCCGCATCATCGGTTTGCCGGAGAGGAGGTCCTTCCCCTCGACGTAGGCCCGGTGGACGCTTCGGGGCTGGCCGGCCACGGGGAAGGGAACCGCCACGTAGCGGATCGGCATGCCGTTGGAATACTGGAGCTCGTAGTCCTTGAATTTCACGACATTGACGGCGGAGGCGCCGACGGTGGGGATGCGGCCTTCAAGTTCGAGGTTCCGCGCAAACCGGCTCACGGCCGATACGCAGCCGTGTCAACCGCCTATCCCGATGACGGCGCCCGCCGCCCCCGAGGCCAGGATCTCCTTCCGCAGCCCGGCGTCGTCGCCGAACGGCCCCCCGGCGGAGCGCCGGATTTCGATCTTTACCGAGGGGATGTTTCGGGCGAACCAGTCCCGCATTTCCTCGAAGACGCTGTAGGCCGCCTCGGGTCCCCCCCACTGCAGGTCGACCAGGTAGAGGGTCTTTCCTTCGAGCGAAGGGGTCCGCGGCGCGAGCGGCACCCGCTCCACCAGCTTCGTGGCGATCGCCGGGTTGAGGACCGTGACGCGCCGCTCCGCGGTGGTGTCGGGGGCTTCCTGGCCGGCGACGGGCGCCGTCCCCCCGGCGGAGATCAGGACGGCGGAAAAAAGCAGGACGGCTCCCGACAGGACGGATGTCTTCATGGCTCCCCCTCCCCTCAAAATGGCTCGATCAGGATGATGCGCTTCCGCCGCGCTGCGCCGGCGGGCATTTTCGTGCGCCCCTCCAGCCGGTCCCGGGTTTCCCCCGGATCCCCCTATTCCTGGGAGGGGGGCGGCACGGGGAAAGCGGCCTTGGGCCGGGGGGGCGGCGCCAGGTTCACGTCGTAGCCGGCGATGTCGGTCTGCGACGGCGCCTTGTCCACCAGCTTGAGCGCCTTGGCCGGGCAGACGCTGACACACGCCTGTTCTCCCCCGGGCCCCCCCTTGTGGTTCCAGTACGGGGCGTCGACGCAGAGGTCGCACTTGGTCGATTTCTTCTTCCCCGGGTCCCAGACCGTCCGGTGGGGCCTCTGGGGGCACGACTGGATGCAGCGCTTGCAGCCGATGCATTTTTCCTGGTCGATGCGGCGTACGTTCCCGTTGGCGGCATCGATGTGACAGGCGCCGGTCGGGCAGTTCTGCACGCAGACGGGGGTGACGCACTGGCGGCAGACCGACATCACGATGTCATAGGGGTACTTGGTGAAGGAGGGGGCGTCGCGGATGATCTGGATCCTCGAAAGCGAAGGGTTCGCCACCCCCTCGTGCGTCATCGAGCAGGCGTACATGCAGCTCTGGCAGCCGAAGCAGAGCCGGCTGTCGTAGACGATATACCCCTTGGACGCCGCATGGGAAACGGCGGCCTCCACGGCCGGAGGCGCCGCGGCGAGCGGCGCCCCCACCGTCAGGGCCCCCGCGGCGAGGGCGGTCCCCCCGCTCTTCAGAAAATCGCGCCTCAATACCTTCTTATCGTCGGCCATTTCCGTTCTCCCGTCTGAGTCGTCACCGGCTTCATGAATGCGGATCCTCTCCGCTCCTATGCCTTCCCGAGCGCCCGGAGCACCTTGTCCGGGGTTATCGGGGGTTCGATCCACTTGCCTATGGCGTTGGCCACGGCGCAGACCGGGAGCTGCGGGGCCGCCATGCAGTGGCTGATGCCGGAGGCGCCGTAGCAGGCGTTTCCCGACCGGCTCTCCACGGCGCAGGTCTCGATCGGCCCGAGGTCGAGGATCGTGGGCTTCCTGTACTCGATCATGTTGGTGCTGAGCTTCACCCCGCTGGCCTTGTCGTAGACGAACTCCTCCGAAAGGCCGCCCCCCTGGCTGAAGTACATCGCCTGGTGCAGCTGCCCCTCGAACGACGTCATCCGGAGCACCTTGCCGGGGTCGCAGGCCACCACGAACCGGGTCACCTCGACCTCGCCGGTCTCGGTGTCCACGGCCACTTCGCAGAAGCTCGCGTTCATGACATCGAGCACCTTCCCCCCCTGGTGCCAGGTCGTCTCGGGGGGGCGGCCGAAGAAGGTCGCGGCGATGTCCTTGTCCTGGTCGCCGAAGCCTTCGTCGGCGATGAACTGGCCGAACGGGATCTTCCGGCCCGGGTCGGACTTCAGGAAAACCATGGTGTCCTTCGTGTCGAGCTCCTCCGGTCCGGCCTTGAACTTGGGCGCGGCCAGCTCGAGCAGCGCCTTGCGGCACCGCACGGCCGCCTCCTTCATCACCCAGGCGGAGGCCGTGGTGCCGTCGCTCCCCCCCCCGACCGGGGTGAAGAACGCCCGGTTGTCGTACTGGAGGATCACATCCTCGATCCGGGCCCCCATCTCCTCGGCGACGACCAGGGCGCAGGCGTCGGCGGCGTAGACCCCCATCCAGGGCCCCTTGAGCGGCACGTACACCTTGTTGTCCCCCTGGATGGTGACGGTGGCCG